>JBDSSV010000216.1:0-9092 GCA_039928535.1 Burkholderiales bacterium | reverse complement strand
GGCAGATCGGTGCACGGCACGCGGCAGCGCCGGACTGCATGGCGGACATCACCCGGCGTCTTAGCGCCGACGACTTGAACGCGGTGATCGCGTACCTCGCCGCGCAACCAGTGCCGGCCAATACAGCGCCGGCGACCAGCGCCGCAGGCAAGCCGCCGCTTACCTGCGGAAGCGTTGCACTGCAGCGAGGCACGCCGTGAAACGCGCAATATTTTTTCTGCTGGTGGCCGTCGTGATCGTCTTTTTGGGCGTTATCGTTTTGATGCCCACGGATCATACCGGCGAAGCGCAACCCGGCGTTCCGGCGACCAACGTCGATGAACAAGTCACGCTCGGCAAGTACCTTGCCCTTGCCGGCAATTGCGCAGGTTGCCACACCACGCGCGGCGGCGCCCGTTATGCGGGTGGCCGCGCCATCGAAACGCCGTTCGGCCGCGTGTACTCGTCCAATCTTACATCCGACATCAAGACCGGATTGGGCAGTTGGACGCCGGACGATTTCTGGCGCGCGCTGCACAACGGCAAATCGAAAGACGGCAGCCTGCTCTATCCTGCATTCCCTTATCCCAATTTCACGCGGGTCACGCGCGCCGACGCCGATGCGCTATTTGCTTATTTGCGCACGCTGGTCCCGGTCAGCCAGGCCAACCGCGAGCATGCGTTGCGGTTCCCTTATAACTACCGTTTCCTGCTCGCGGGCTGGCGCGCGCTTTACTTCGAACCGCGCGTCTTCAAACCCGCCGCCGACCGCGACGCCGAATGGAACCGCGGCGCTTATCTCGTGCAGGGACTCGGCCATTGCAGCGCCTGCCATACCGGCCGCGATGCGCTCGGCGGCACGCACATGAAGTCCGATCTCGCCGGCGGCATGATCCCGATATTGAACTGGTACGCGCCGTCGCTCACATCGGACGCCGAGGCCGGCCTGGGCAACTGGGAATCGAAGCATATCGTGGAGCTGTTAAAAACCGGCGTGAGCGCACGCGGCGCGGTGTTCGGGCCGATGTCGGAAGTCGTGTACATGAGCTTGCAGCACCTGACCGACAGAGACGCGCACGCGATGGCGGGCTATTTGAAATCGCTGCCGCAGACTACGGCATCGTCCGACGCCGTGCCGCCGGTCTCGAAACAGGAAGCGGAACGCGTGATGGCGCTGGGTGAAAAACTTTATGCGAAGCACTGCGCCGACTGTCATGCCGCCGGCGGCGACGGCGTGCCGCCCGCCTATCCGCCGCTGGCCCGCAATCGCGCGTTGACGATGCATTCCGCGGTCAATCCGATACGCATGGTGTTGAACGGCGGCTTTGCGCCGGGCACCGCCGGCAATCCGCGGCCCTACGGCATGCCGCCGTTCCGGCCGCTGCTGAACGACGATGAAGTTGCGGCCGTCGTTTCCTATATCCGCAATTCCTGGGGCAACCGCGCGGGGCTGGTGTCGCCGATCGAAGTCGACCGCTATCGCTCGGTACCGCTCGATTAGAAAGATCTTCAGGGCGCGCTGCTTTTTCCGCGCCCTTCCGCATTCCCGCGATTCCAGCCGGGTTGCCGGCAGCTTCTTTGCGTGCGCCAAGACTGCCTGTATTCTCGCAGTTCCTTCGCCGATGCCGCGTGGTTTACGTCATGCATTTACTCGAACAAGTCTCGATCTTCCTGCTTACGGCCGTACTGCTCGTGCCGATCTTTCAGCGCCTGAAACTCGGCGCCGTCCTCGGCTACCTAGCCGCTGGCATGCTCATCGGGCCCTGGGGAATGGGGATGGTGGGCGCAACCGAGTCGACCCTGCAGTTCGCAGAATTCGGCGTCGTGCTGCTGTTGTTTCTGATCGGGCTCGAGCTCGATCCCGCGCGGCTGTGGACGCTGCGCCATAACGTGTTCGGGCTCGGCGGCGCGCAGGTCGGCGCGACCGGTGCCGCGTTCGCGCTGGCCGCGATGGCATTCGGCATGACGTGGCAGACGGCGCTGGTGGTCGGGCTGGGCCTCGCTCTGTCATCGACCGCGTTGGTCATGGCATCGCTCGCCGAGCGCGGACAGCTGATGACACGCCCCGGGCGCGAATCGTTCGCCGTGCTGCTGTTTCAGGATCTCGCCGTTATTCCGGCGCTGGCGCTGCTGCCGCTGCTGTCTGAAGCGCCCGCACACACTGGCGCGCACTGGATGACCGCGGTGAAAGGTCTCATCGTGATCGCGGTCGTGATCGGCACCAGCCGCATCGTGATCAGGCCGGCGCTGAAATTTATCGCGTCGCACAGCAGCCGCGAAGTCTTCACGGCCGCGGCATTGCTGATGGTTGTCGGCTCGGCGCTGATCATGGAAAAAATCGGCCTGTCGATGTCGCTCGGCGCCTTTCTCGCCGGCGTGCTGCTCGCCGACTCGGAATTCCGCCACGAGCTCGAAGCCGACATCGAGCCGTTCAAAGGCCTGCTGCTCGGACTATTTTTCATGTCAGTCGGCATGAGCGCCAATCTCACGCTCGTGTTGAGCATGCCGTTGACGCTCTTTGCGCTGGTGTTGGGGCTCATGCTCGTCAAGTTCGCCGTCATGTACGTAATTTCACGCGCAGCCGGCGCGGGCAACGACGTGGCGCAGCGGGTTGCCGTCGCGCTCGCGCAGGGTGGCGAATTCGCGTTCGTGCTGTTCGCCGCCGCGGGCGGGCTGGGCATCATCGACGCCGCGACGTCGGAGCTGCTCGTCATGGTGGTGACGATATCGATGCTGCTCGCGCCGCTGCTGTTCGTCGCGCACGACCGCCTGATGCAACGCTGGAACGAGCGCAAAAGCGAGCCCGAATACGACGCCATCGACGCGCCCGCAACACCCGTCATCATCGCCGGGTTCGGGCGCTACGGGCAGATCGTCTCGCGCGTACTGCGCATGTGCGCCATCCCGTTCACCGCGCTCGAAGTCAATTACCAGCAGGTCGATTTCGTGCGCCGCTTCGGCAGCAAGATTTATTTCGGCGACGCGTCGCGGCTCGAGATGCTGAAGGCGGCAAAAACCGGCGAGGCTAAGTTGTTCGTGCTTGCGATCGACGACGTCGAAGCGTCGGTGAAAACCGCCGCATTGGTGCGACGGCATTTTCCGGACCTGCCGATACTCGCGCGCGCCCGCAATCGCGTGCATCATTTCCGCCTGCGCGACCTCGGCATCCAGGCCATCTATCGCGAAACATTCCCGTCGAGCCTCGACGTCGCGCACCAGGCGCTGCTGCGGCTCGGCCTCGGCATCGCCGCGGCGGAACGCGCGGTTTCACTGTTCAAGCAGCACGACGAGGCCCAGCTCAGACTGCAGCAGGCCGTCCAGTTCGACGAAGCCAAACTCATTCAGACCGCGCAGGAAGCCGCCGCGCAGCTCAAGGAATTGTTCGAAGCGGACACCGAGTACTTTCCACGCGCGGGTGCCGGCGCGACTGCGCCCTGACCTCCCGCCGGCAAGTAATAGCCAGAAGCTTTATCGAAAATATTTTACGGCCGTTCGTGCTGAGGTATTCAAGCCATGAACGGTCGATTGCGCTACGCAGGGCATTTTTGCCCCCTTCGCTACCTCAAGACAGGCTTCTAAACACTTCGACTAGCTCAGTGAAGGCGCGGACGAACCGAGACGCCCCCTAATCAATGTGCGCGCCGGTGGCCTTGATAACCTTCGACCACTTCGCGTTGTCGTCCCGGATGAGTTTTGCAAATTGCTCGGGCGTGGTGCCGTAAAGCTCCAGGCCCATGCCGCGCAGGCGCGACTCGAATTCGGGCGTCTTCAGCGCCTTGAGCAGATCGCCGTTCAGGCGGTTGATGATTTCCGGCGGCGTGCCTGCCGGCGCGACGATACCTTGCCAGGTCAGCACTTCGAAACCGGGCAGCACGTCGGCAATCGGCGGCAGGTCGGGCAGCGCGTCGATGCGTTTTAACGTCGAGGTGCCGAGCCCGCGCAATTTGCCAGCCTTGATGAACTGCACGGGCTCGGGCATGGGGTTCAGCATGAAGGACAGCCTGCCGGCGATGAGGTCGAGCACGCCGGGGCCCGAGCCTTTATAGGGCACGTGCGTGGCTTTGATGCCTGCCATCATGTTGAAAAGTTCGGTGCCGAGATGCATGGAAGTGCCATTGCCGGCCGACGGGAAGTCAAGCTGACCCGGGCGTTTTTTTGCCAATGCGATCAGCTCCTGCGTGTTCTTCACCGGCAGCGAGGGATGCACGCACAGGATGAGCGGCGCGGCGGTCAACATCGAGACCGGCGCGAAATCTTTTTGCGGGTCCCACGAAAGCTTGCTGTAAAGGCTCTGATTGGTCGACAGGAAAATGGTCGACATCAGCAGCGTGTAGCCATCGGCCGGGCTGCGCGCGGCGATTTCAGCCGCGATGTTGCCGCCGGCCCCGACGCGCGGATCGACCGTCACCTGCTGGCCCAGAGATTCCGTGAGCTTCGCGGCAAAGGCGCGGGCGACCACGTCGCTGGCTCCGCCGGGCGCGTACGCGTTGATCAGGCGGATCGGTTTGGACGGGTAGGTCTGGGCATGCCCGCAAACAGGCAGGCAGGCCGCAAGTATGGCGGATGACAATAGCGTATGCCGAACCATGACACTCCTCATTGATGCGAACAAATTATGGGTAAACAAGACGCAGTCTAGCAGTTTGACGCCGCGCGCTCAGCCTGCTGCCATTTTCTTCGTTTCCGCGCGGGCGTCAACCCGTTTAGAATTGCGGGACTATGCCCGATACCGCTAAAGAACTGCAATCCCCTTCCGCAGACGCGGCCGAGCTCGCCGTGCGGCACAGCGGCGCGCGCGCGGAGCCTGATAAATCGCTGCCGCGCCAGTTGCGCATGATGCTGGCGCTCGACGATTTCGAAGCGCCGGCGCGCAGCTATCTGCCGCGCCCGATGTATGGCTATGTTTCGGGCGGCGCCGAGACCAACGCATCGCTGCGCGCCAATCGTGCCGCCTTTGACGAGTATGCTTTCGTGCCGCGCGCGCTCGTCGACGTCTCCGGGCGCTCGACCAAAACAACGCTGTTCGGCCGCGAGTACGCGGCGCCGTTCGGGTTTGCGCCCATGGGAGGTAGCTCGATGGCCGCCTATCAGGGCGACATCGTGCTCGCGCGTGGCGCTGCGCACGCCAACATTCCGATGATCATGAGCGGCGCATCGTTGTCGCGGCTGGAGGATGTAAGACAAGCCGGTTCCACCTCGTGGTTCCAGGCCTATCTGCCGGGCGAGACCGGCCCCATCACCGAGCTCGTCAATCGCGTGGCGGACGCGGGCTTTGACACGCTGGTGCTCACCGTCGACGTGCCGGTCGGCGCCAATCGCGAGAACAACGTGCGCAGCGGTTTCAACCGGCCGCTGCGCCCGACTCTGCGTCTCGCATGGGACAGTGCGCTGCACCCGCGCTGGTTCCTGGGGATGTTTCTGCGCACACTGCTCACGAACGGCATGCCGCATTTCGAGAACATGGGCCCGCGCACGCCGCTCATCACCGCGACCGGCGAGCGCGACCGCGGCCAGCGCGACCAGCTGTCGTGGCCGCACGTCGAATTGATGCGCAAGATGTGGAAAGGCAAGCTCGTGCTGAAGGGCGTGCTGAACAAGGACGACGCGCGCATTGCGCGCGAGAGCGGCGTCGACGGCGTCATCGTGTCCAACCACGGCGGCCGCCAGCTCGACGGCGCAAGCGCGCCGCTGCGCGTGCTGCCGGGCGTGGTCGATGCGGCGGGCAGCATGACCGTCATGATGGACAGCGGGATACGCCGCGGTACCGATATATTAAAAGCACTGGCGCTCTGCGCGAAATTCGTATTCGTCGGCCGACCGTTCCTCTTTGCCGCCGCAATGGGCGGCGACGCCGGCGTGAAGCACGCAATCAAGCTTTTGAAGGACGAAGTCGACCGCGACATGGCGCTGCTCGGAATCACTTCGCTGGCGCAAATGAAGCGCGAGCTGTTGATGGACGCCGGGCATACATCCGCCAGATAGCTCGCGGCCCGGTATCATTTGCCGCCCAAGATTCCGCCCAGCGGCTGATTCATTGCATGCATATCCTTCAAGCGCATTTCCTTCAGCACGCGCGTGAGCAAAGCATCGAGCGTCACCAGGGCGTCCGCGGGAAAGCGATGAATCGCCTCCGGCAAGACTCCCCTTGCCGGCCGGGGGGCGCGCGCAAGTAATTTTCTGCCAGCCGCGGTAATCGACAACCGCACGACCCGCTGATCGTCGCCGGATCGCGTGCGTTCGACAAGTTTGGCCTTGACCAGCCCGTTGAGCATAATACTGACGGTCGATTGATGCAGGGCCATGGCGGCGGCCAGCTCAGTCACGCGCAGGCGGGGCATCTGGCTCAACTCCCATAACGCCCATAATTGGGTGCCGTTGATTCCGCACTGGCGCTCGACCCACTTGAAGTGGCGCTTGGCCGAATTAATGATCAGGCGAAACTTGATCAGCACTTGCAGAGGCATCTTCCCGGCGTCGACCCGCGCCGTCCGCGGTTTCGGCGGTGCGCTGCCCCGGCCCGATATCCGTTTGATCTTTCTCAAGATTTAATTCACCCCGGAGGTTCTGAACTAGTCATTGACAGTCCAGTCTAATCAGTTAACTATATATTGTCAGCAATATAATTACCGGCAATGTAATCGAATTGTAGTCATCACCATGGAGGAGAACTCAAATGACGGGATCGGCCGCTTTGGTTGTGGCGCTGGCATGTTGCGCCGCAGCCGCAGGGTGCTCAAGCGCACCGGTTAAGGAACAGGCCCGAACTGCGGCTATCTATAAAACCGCCGGGGCCCCGCAAGTGCAGCCGCCGCCAATAGCCGCCGCGCAACTGGCCGAAACCCCGCGCGTTGCGGTCGATCCGCTCAACGAGCCCGCCGGCCTGCTCGCGAAACGCAGCGTCTATTACGACTATGATGAGTCGGGCATCAAGGACCAGGACAAGCCGCTCCTTCAGGCGCACGCCGGATACCTGGCCGGGCACCGCGCGGCAAAAATCAGGATCGAGGGAAATTGCGACGAGCGCGGCAGTCGTGAATACAACCTCGCTCTGGGCGAGCGCCGCGCCGAGGGCGTCAAAGATGCATTAAAGCTGCTGGGCGCCGCCGACACTCAGATCACTATTGTGAGCTGGGGCGAAGAAAAGCCCAAGGCGCCGGGTCATGACGAAGCGGCGTGGGCTGAAGATCGCCGCAGCGATATCGTCTACGAATCAACCCGAAAATAAATCTGCAGACCTTTCGATCCTGATTTTCAATACCGCCATGGCGAAATCGGCGCAATCCGATCGAACCACCGGCGGCAAAGCGGAACTGGCTAGCCGGATTTTGATATTCACAAACGAGGAGATAGAAATGTTATCCATAAGAAATGCAGTTGTAAGCGGCTTTATCGCGACGATCGTGGCGGGGAGCATTCTCGTCATGAAAAATGCCATGCGCGTTTTCCCCGACGTTCATATTCCGCAGACATTAAGTACGTTATTCGGCTGGCCGGACCACATCGTCGTGGGCGGTGTTGCCGTTTTCCTGGCCGGAACATTGGTCCTGAGCCTTGCCTACGCCTGGATCGCCCCGCGTATTCCGGTGCGCGCGGCCTCGATCAAGGGCCTGGTGTTCGGCTTCGCCGTCTGGCTCGCCATGATGCTCTTGCTCATGCCGGCGGCCGGTGCCGGCCTGTTTGCAGCGAACCGCAGCACGGCCGTGCCTGCGTTCGATCTGGTGTTGATGCTGGTCTATGGACTGGTATTGGCAACGATGTATGCGCGCGATACCCCAACCGCGAATATCGCGCAAATCGACAGGACAAGGGGTCACGCCTAGGGCAGCTTCGCCTTTTCGCGTGCCGGAGCCCACGGAAACGTCCGCGCCGTAATAAAACAACCTTAACAATTAAGTCGGGGGGAAAAAATGACATCCAGGTCACGTTGGTATTTCGTTGGAGGATTGACGATCGCGCTAGTGGCCGGAACGACCCAGGCGCAGGAGTGGCCTGACAAGGCGGTTCGCGTAATCGTCCCGTTCGGCGCCAGCGGCGGCACCGACATTCAGGGCCGGCTGCTGGCGCAAAAGTTTTACGCAAGCATGGGACAGACATTTGTCATCGATAACAAGCCCGGCGCCGCCGGCATCATCGGCGCCGAGCAAGCGGCGAAGTCGCCGCCGGATGGCTATACGATCCTGTTCACGACGGCTTCGCTTGCGGTCAACACCACGCTTTACAAAAAGTCGTTAAAGTTCGACCCGGTTACCGACCTCGCGCCGGTGTCGTGGATTTCGTCGGTGCCGCTGGTTCTCGTAGTCCACCCCACCGTGCCGGTCAAATCCGTAAAGGAGCTGGTCACTCTGGCGATGCGGTCCGGAAAACTCAATGCCGGGTCGAACGGCGCGGGCACGACGAGTTATCTGGCAGTCGAAATGCTGAAACAGGCCACCGGAGCAAAGGTTGTGAATGTGCCGTACAAAGGAGGCGGTCCCGCAGCCATTGCGCTAATCAGCGGGGAGGTCGATTTCGCATTCGCGACCGCGCTGGCGGCCGCACCTCATCTTAAATCCGGCAAGGTCCGGGCGCTCGCTGTCACGACCGCAAAGCCGGCCAGAGCCTATCCCGAGCTGCCGACCATGCTGTCAATCTACCCGGGCTTCGACGTCGACAACTGGTACGCGATGTTCATGCCGGCGGGGACCCCCAAGCCCATCATCGACAAACTGAACGCTGAAATTCTGAAAGCACTGAAGTCCCCGGACATCCAGGAGTTCATGGCGCGGGAAGGCGGCCAGCCCGTTGGCAGCACACCTGAGGAGCTTGCGCAGATGTTCAAGCGCGAAGTCGCGAAATACGCGAAGGTCATCGAAGCGGGCAATATCACGGTGCAGTAAGTAGCTTGGTGACGGGCGAAGTAAAATAACGTCAGAACGAAAAGTCGTGAGAGCGTGGGACGGACAAATTATTACATTTCACGCTCTCGCGCTCTAGTGGCCTCTGGCTATGACGCTTACTTCCGGGCTTGCGCGTTGCCGCTCTTCCCGCTTTTGAATGACTTGCGTCACCACGGACAATCCGTAAGTTCTGTAAGTTCGAATCCTTGGCAGATGCGCAGGCCCAGCTCGCTTTCC
>JBDSSV010000215.1:0-3120 GCA_039928535.1 Burkholderiales bacterium | reverse complement strand
CGTCCGCGCGGCAGCAGAACGAATGCGGCATGTTGCGCTGCTTCACCCATGCGCGTTCCCATTCGTTGTCGACCTGCTCGGGCGTGAGATGGCTGATGGCAAGTGTGGGCACGTACCAGGTGTCGTGCTTCAGCATCAGTTCGATGCACTCGTCGTCCATGATGTAGCCGTGCTCGACGCTGTGCGCGCCGAGGCGCACGGCATTCTTGACGGCAGCCGGATTGGTGGCGTGCGCCATCACCTTGAATTCGCGCAGGTGCGCGATGTCGAATGCAGCTTTTAATTCATCGTCGAGCAGGAACGAATGCTTGTGCAGGTCCCACGGCGGTCCCATGATGCCGCCCGACAGGTTCAGCTTGATGTGATCGACTCCGTTCTTGATCTGCTCGCGGATCGCCTTGACGAAACCGTACGGACCATCGCATTCGAGCGCATGGCCGGACGTCAGAAAGTGCCCGCCGGTGGTCGTTAGGAAATGACCTGCCGCGTAGACGCGCGGGCCGACATACTGGCCGGAATCGAACGCGCGCTTCCACGCGACGTCCATAAAATGGTGCGCACCGGCGCAGCGCAGCCCTGTGATGCCGGATTCCGTGAGCGCCGCCATCAGCCGGTGGCCGAACAGCGCGACCTGCTCGGCGAGCGGCATTTCGGCGAGCGACAGGTAATCGGGATGGATATGCACGTCCCACAGACCGGGCAGCAGGTACGCGCCTTTGAGATCGATCACCGTCGCGTCGCCGGCTGTGGGTTTTTTTCCACCCGTGAAAATTTCTGCGATGCGGCCTTTCTCGATGACGACGGCTGCGTTCGCTGCGGGCTCGGGATTGACGCAGTCGATCAGCGTCGCGTTCGTCAGTATGGTTCTCTGAGCGCTCATTCCGGTCTCATTCTGGTTTAACTCCTGCGTCCTGCGCGACCTTCAGCCAGCGCCGCGATTCCGACTCTATGAACGCGCGGAATTCGGCGGGGCTGTTGCCGACGGGCTCGATGCCGCGGTCCGTGAATACCTGCACCACGTCCGGCGCGTGCAATATCGTGGCGATCTCCCTGTTCAGGCGCTGGACTGCGGCGGCGGGTGTTCGCGCGGGGGCCAGCACGCCGAACCAAGTGCCGCCATAGAACCCCGCGACGCCGGCTTCGTCCATCGTCGGCACGTCGGGCGCCAGCGAAGAGCGCTTGGGCGTAGCGACGGCCAGCGCCTTCAGCTTGCCGGCACGCACCTGCGGCAGCACGACGGGCACGGTGTCGAAAGTCATCTGCACCTGGCCGCCGAGCAGATCGGTAATCGCCGGCGCGCTGCCTTTATAGGGGATGTGCACGATGTTGACGCCGGTTGCCGCGCAAAACGCCGCGCCGACGAGATGGTTCGACGTGCCGTTGCCGAACGACGCGAAGTTGAGCGTGCCGGGTTTCGCTTTCGCGAGGACGATGAGTTCTTTGACCGAATTCGCCGCGACTGATGGATGGATAACCAACATAAACGGCACGCGGCCGACCAGCGTGACCGGCTGAAAATCCTTCAGCGAATCGTACGGCGGGTTTTTCATGAGCGCGCGGTAGATCGCCACTTCGGGCGAGGCCGCGAACGAGAGCGTATGGCCGTCCGGCTCGGCTTTGACGACGATGGCGGCGCCTATCGTGCCGCTCGCGCCTGCGCGGTTGTCGATCACGACCGTCTGGCCGAACACCGGGGTCAGGCGCTGGCCGATGAGGCGCGCCGCGATGTCGGTGCTGCCGCCGGGCGGGTAGCCGACGATCAAGCGCACGGGGCGCGTCGGGAAACCATTGTCGGCCGCGCCGGCAGCCGCGCAAAATACGAGCGCAACCGCGAATACTAAGCTCCATCGCATGCGAAATCCTTGGTATGGGGTTAGCCGCTACTCTAGCAGAAAATGTAAAATCGCTTGCCTGCACAGTGCCACACACTCTCACCTCCCCACGAGACCTGTCTCCATGAAACTGATCTTTACGCTGGCTTCAATCGTCGCCGCCGCGGCGTTTCCGGCGCTCGCGCAAACCACTTCGACAGGCTCAGGACAGGCCTATCCGACCAAGCCCGTGCGCATGATCGTGCCGTTTCCGGCCGGCGGCGCGACCGACATCGTCGCGCGGCTCATCGCGCAGAAGCTCGGCGACGCATTCGGCCAGCAGGTGATTGTCGATAACCGCGGCGGCGCGGCCGGTACCATAGGGTCAGATCTCGCAGCCAAAGCGCCGCCGGACGGCTACACGATACTGATAGGCACCAGCAGCACGCATGCCATCGCGCAAAGCCTGTATGCGAAGCTGCCCTACGATTCGATCAAGGATTTCGCGCCGGTCACCGGCATCGCGACGGCAACCATAGTGCTTTCGATGCATCCGTCGGTGCCGGCGAAAACGGTAAAAGAATTGATCGCGCTGGCGAAAACGAAGCCCGATGCACTGAGCTTTGCATCGAGCGGCAGCGGCGGCGTCTCGCATCTCGTCGGCGAAATGTTCAAGGCGCAGGCCGGCGTGCAGATGCTGCACGTTCCTTATAAAGGCGATGCGCCGGCCTTGGCCGATCTTGTCGGCGGCCAGGTATCTCTCGAATTCGGCACGGCGCTTTCGTTCCTGCCCTATATACAGTCGGGCCGCTTGAAGGCGCTTGCGGTGACCAGCCTCAAGCGCTCGCAGATCATGCCGGACGTGCCGACGGTTGCGGAATCCGGCCTGAAAGATTTTGAAGCGCTGCAGTGGTTCGGCGTGTTCGCACCCGCCGGCACGCGGCCGGAAATCATCGCGCGCCTGCATGACGAGGCCGTGAAAATACTGCGCACTCCGGACATGCGCGAACGCCTGACCAAACTCGCGAGCGAAGTGATGGCGAACAGTCCGGACGAATTCGCGGCGTTCCAGAAAGCCGAGATCGCCAAGTGGGCGCGGGTGGTCAAGGCGTCCGGCGCGCGGATTGATTGAGTCTTCCAAATAAAAAAACTTTGAGTAACCGCCGATGAACGCAGATGAACGCCGATAAGAGCAAATAAACTAAGAGAAAATGGGATGTAACGTTATGACGCACTATGTATTTTTGCTTCTTTTTTTTGTCTCTCGATTCTGATTTTCATCGACGTTTATCGGCGTTCATCGGCAGTT
>JBDSSV010000214.1:0-2591 GCA_039928535.1 Burkholderiales bacterium | reverse complement strand
TCGGGCGCATAACGTTCGTGCGCGAACTGCTCGATCCGACATTGCAAATCCTGCGCCCGGTGCCCGTCACCGCCTGGCTGCCGCTGTCGATGATATTTTTCGGACTGGGGCCGAACGCCGCCATCTTCCTGGTTTTCCTCGGCGCGTTTTATCCGATCGTGCTCAATACGACGTTTGGCGTGCGCTCGGTCGACTATAAGTTGTTCGAGGCCGCGTCCATGCTGGGCTGCAACGGCTCATCGCTGTTCCGCCAGGTCGTGCTGCCGGCGGCGACACCGTCGATCTTCAACGGTCTGCGTCTCGGCCATGGCTTCGCGTGGATACTGATCGTGGTCGGCGAAATGACGGGCGTACCGGAAGGTCTGGGCGCGGTGATCATGGATGGCCGCACCTTGTCGCGTACCGATCTCGTGATCGCCGGCATGATCGTGATCGGACTCGCGGGCTATCTTTCCGATCGCATCATCGTCGCTATCAACAACCGTCTGCTTGCATGGAGCCCGCAGCATCATGCCTGAAACCTTGCACCGCAGCGCGCGGCCGACGCTTGCCGTCAAAGGACTGAGCAAGCGCTTTGCCATCGGCGAGCAGACCGTCGAGGCATTGCGCGACGTCAATCTCACGATCAACAAGGGCGAATTCGTCTGCCTCATCGGCGCATCGGGGTGCGGCAAGTCCACACTATTGCGCATCATCGCCGGTTTCGAGACGGCCACGGCCGGCAGCGTCGAAATGTACGGCTCCGCGATTACCGGCCCGGGCCCCGAGCGCGGCATGGTGTTTCAGGACTTCGCGCTTTTTCCGTGGCTCACGGTCAGGGAAAACATCGGTTTCGGCCCGAAACAGCGCGGCTTGCCCAAAGAAAATCTCGACGAGATAGCCGCGCGTTATACCGATATGGTCGGTCTCACCAAATTCGCGGACTACTATCCGAGCCAGCTGTCGGGCGGCATGAAGCAGCGCGTGGCGATTGCGCGCGTGCTCGCCAACGATTGCGAAGTGCTGCTGATGGACGAGCCGTTCGGCGCGCTCGATGCCCTGACGCGCGAAAAACTGCAGCAGGAGCTGCTCGAGATCTGGGAACGCACCAAGGTCACGGTTATTTTCGTGACCCACTCGGTCGAGGAAGCCGTCGTGCTGTCGGATCGCGTTGTCGTTATGACTGCGGGACCGGGACGCATCGAACACGATGCGCGCATACAGTTGCCGCGTCCGCGCGAAGTGTCGGCGATCGATTTCAACCAGGTGCGACGCGACATCACGCAGCGGCTGACCAGCCACGTTGGCGTAAAAAGCGTGCCCGTGGCCGCTTAATCGCCGGCCTACCTGTTAGGTCGACTCCCGATTAGAATGGCGTCAGGACTGCCGCTTGCCGGGCAGCCGGCAACAACAGGGGGAGTCGATGCGGTTATTGACGGCAGGGCTGATGGCGGCGCTGGTTGCGCTCGCGCCGCAGATGGCGGCAGCGCAGCACTATCCGGAAAAGTCGATACGCTTTATCGCGCCTTATGCGCCCGGGGGCAGCACCGATTTGTTGACGCGCGCGCTGGCGCAGAAGCTGACCGAATACATGGGCCAGACGGTGATTGCCGACAATCGGCCCGGCGCGGGCGGCAACGTTGGCGCTGAAATCGCCGCAAGGTCGGCTCCCGACGGCTATACGATATTGCTCGCGCCCGTAAGCCCGATGGCGATCAACGTCACTCTTTACGGCAAAAAGCTGCCGTTCAATCCCGAAAAAGATTTTGCGCCGATTACGCTGGTCGCCAAAGTGCCGCTGGTGATAGTCGTCAATCTCGTCGTGCCGGCGAAGACGCTGCAGGAATTTATTGCGCTGGGGAAATCGCGCCCCGGCAAGATGACCTACGGCTCGTCGGGCAATGGCAGCTCCAATCATATGACGGGTGCCATGCTCATGAGTGCCGCGCATCTCGACATGGTTCACGTGCCGTACAAGGGCGGTGGGCCCGGCATGATTGCGCTGCTCGGCGGCGAAATCGACATGATGGTGGCGCAGATCCCAAGCAGCCGGCAATTGCATATGACCGGGAAAGTGCGTGCGCTGGCGCAGTCGGGGTTGAAGCGTTCGCCGGCGTTGCCCGATGTGCCGACCATGAGCGAATCGGGCTTGCCGGGTTTCGAGGCGACCTCATGGTATTGCGTGGTGGCGCCGGCCGGCACACCGAAGGCCATCATCGACCGGTTGAACACTGAAATCGTCAAGGCGCTCAATACGCCGGAAATGCGCCAGCGGCTCGCTGACGAGGGCGCCGCGGTGGAGCCGTCGACGCCGGCGGAACTCGCGCGTTTTGTGCATTCCGAGATCGCCAAGTGGGCGAAAGCCGTCAAGGATTCGGGCGCCAAGATCGATTAATGAGTCGACTGATGAGAATCCACCCATGCTGATTTTCCGCCAGTTGTTCGACGCGCAGTCTTCAACTTATACCTACTTGCTTGGTGACAGCGCCAGCGGCGAAGCAGTCCTGATCGATCCGGTGTTTGAGCAGGTGCGCCGCGACGCCGCGTTGATCAGCGAATTGAACCTGCGCCTGACGTGGACGCTCGATACCCATGTGCACGCGGACCATGTG
>JBDSSV010000213.1:0-2724 GCA_039928535.1 Burkholderiales bacterium | reverse complement strand
AACAGCGGGTGCAATTGACGCATGTCGTCGACGGCTTCGATGTTCCAGACTGTGTCTATCAATTGCTTCGCGCGCCGCGCGCCGAGGGAAGGCGCGAGCAGCCCGCGCGCCTTGCCGGCGACGTCGTCGCGCGTCATCGGGTTGGTCGCGCTGCCGCGCACCGCTTTAGTATGGTGGAGCAAGCGTGCGCCTGTGCGCGTGGTGATTTCGACGATCGCTTGCGTGGTGCTGGTTTTGCCCAGCGCGGCGCTGCCCTTGAGCGCAATGCGCTGCCGCAGCTTCAGTACCGCCGGATCGCGCACGCGCCGCGCGTCGTGCGACGACGCGAACGTAATATCGCCGTCGAGCAGCATCAGCGCAGTCAGATGCTGAATGTTAATGTCGGCCATCAGGCGCCCGCTCACCGTGCGCGCGCCCTGCTCGTCGAGCGTGATGGTCATCTGCGCGACATCTCTCGCACCGATCTTGTGTTTGGTCATGAGGTTCGCGAGCGCATCGAGCGGCGCCTGGATCGGATAGCCGACCGGCCAGCGCTTGATGGCGGTCTGCATGATGTCGAATTCGCGTCCGAGCGCGCGCACGAGAGCCGCCGGCCGCGCGTATTTTTCATGCGCGTGGAAAAACCCGCGGTCGCCGGCGAACACGTCCTCGACGCCCGTGAATCCGCTGGCCACCATGATCGCAGCTGTGACGCCGTTGCGCGCGGGCATGCCGCCGAAATCGAACGCCTTCTCGACGTGCTCGACGTCGCGCGCCCAGCACGACAATCCCGAGGCCTGCTGCGCCGCGTACGACAATAAATAGCGCGCCTGTTGCTCGTTGATGCCGGCGAGCGCGCCAGCCGCCGCGGCCGCGCCGAACGTGCCGCCATAGCTGTGCGTCGAATGGCCAGCGCTGCGAAAACGTTCTATGCCCAGGGCTTTCGAGATGCGCGCGCACACGTCGTAGCCAAGCACCACCGCGCGGAGCAGTGCGGCGCCGTTGCGCCGGTTGCGCTCGGCCATCGCGAGCGCCGCGGGCACCACGCTGCAGCCCGGATGCACGAGCGCGAGATAATACGCATCATCGGTCTCGTCGGCGTGCGCCAGCATGCCATTGGCGAGGGCGGCGTTGGCCGCCGACGTAACGACGCGGCTACCGACGACGCCCGCTTCGGGCACGCCGCCCAATGCGCCTACATAGGCGAGCGCGCGGCGTCCCGGCAATAACGGCGCGCCCGATACCATGGCCGCGAGCGTATCCAGCACATGATATTTGGCGCGCTCGATGACTTCAGGCGGCAACGCGCGGCGCGGCGCGCGCGCGATGTACTGGCTGAGCTTGCGCATGACGGGAGAAATGACCGGAGCTTTGAAGCGCATATTGCAGGCCGCCGTATTTGAAATCGAGTCGCGATATTAACCTACGCCGCGCCGCGTCTGCTTCGCTTTTTTTGCGGCCTGATGCACTATATGCACTCGATGCAAATAAATCATTGGTGTAGCTCGTGACAAAATTCGCTGGCGAGCGGACCGCTCTGCGCGTTCGGCCCCTGCGCTTTACCGCTGTGAATACCGGAGCCGCACAATGAAAGCCCTGCTTTTGCACGGCGTCGGCCAGCCCCTGCGGCTGGCGGAAGTGCCGCAACCGAAAATCGGCCCCGCCGACGTGCTCGTGCGCGTGCGCGCTTGCGGCATCGGACTCACTGTCGTCAACCTGCTCGCGACACCGGGCCGCGTCACTTCCTATCCGCGCATACCCGGACATGAAATCGCCGGCGACATCGTCGAAGTCGGCGCGGCCGTGTGCAATGTCAAAATCGGCCAGCGTGTGACCAACCACTTCTATCTTACGTGCGGTCAGTGCCGGCAATGCCGCGCCGGCCGCGAAACGCTGTGCCTGAACCAGCGCGGGAATATCGGGGCGGCAACCGACGGCGGCTATGCGGAGTACGTCGCCTTGCCGGAGCGCAACGTCATTGCCATACCCGACGGCGTTTCTTACGTCGATGCCGCGGTCGCGTCTGATGCGATCGCCACGCCGTTTCATGCGTGCCATAAGGAGGCGCGTCTGGCTCCGGGCGACAGCGTGCTGATCATCGGCGCCGGCGGCGGTGTCGGCATCCACATGGTGCAGATGGCACGGCTGTGCGGCGCGCGCGTGCTGGCCGCCGATATCGGCGACGACAAGCTCGCGTTGGCCAAAACCATGGGCGCCGATGATGTCATCGATGCGCGCAATGGGTCTTTGGCGGCACAGGCCAGAGCACTGACGCAAGGGGCGGGCGTGAATGCCGCGATCGACATCGTCGCCAGCCGCGCGACGCTCGAAGCGGGAGTGCAATCGCTTGCGATGGGCGGCCGCCTGGTGATTGTAGGCGCGCAGCCGAAATCGGTTTACGGCGCTGAGCCGGGTTTCACGGTCAACCCCGTCGAATTCCTGCACCGCGGGCTTGAACTGCACTCGTCGCGCTACGTGAACGCCGCCGAGATTGCGCAAACGCTGGAGCTCGTGCGCCTGAAACGCATCAAGCCGGTAGTGACGCAGCTGTTCACGCTGGAATGCGTGGAAGAAGCGCACGAACTAATACGCCGCAATGCGACGGCGGGCCGGCTCGCGCTGGAGATCAACGACTAGCGCAGCGCGTCGCCGTTCTCATCCTCACCTTCAAGGGGAGGACCGAGGTGGGGATGGGTAAAGCGTTACGCCTCCCCTTCGCCCTTCCCTAGAAGTAAGCCTGCCCGC
>JBDSSV010000212.1:0-5857 GCA_039928535.1 Burkholderiales bacterium | reverse complement strand
GAAACATCCTTATGCATAATGATGCTGGCTAGCTACGAATCTGAACGTGAAGCTCATCTGGAACGACTTGCAATGAGCCACAGCAGGGCGGGGTTCGATATCATGCCGGAACTTTATGACCTATGGCTCGAGCGGCTGCTCCAAACGGTTTGGGAATTCGATCCGTTGTTTGACGTCGAGTTCAACACTGCCTGGCGGAACGTATTGCAACCCGGAATCGATTTCATGAAATCCAAGTGCTGGCGCAGGCGGTCGTCGTAATGCGCCTCAGCGCGTGGCAGTTTCCCCAATTGGAAAAAAATCGGGGCTCGGCATCGCTGTTGCCGCGGCCCATCGAAAGTAAGCCAGAGCAGGGGTCTATTGTGTGGCGCGCCCGAAAAGTCCGACCAGTCCCGCCGAGCCCTTGGTGTGGCCGTTGAGTTTGGCGAAGAGTTCCGCGCGGGTGAGACCCGCCGGCAGCGCATTGGGCTCGAGATCGGTCGCGATCAGCGTGAAAGTATAGTGGTGCAGGCCGGTGCCGGGCGGCGTGCAGGGGCCGAGGTAATGGCCGAATCCCGCGGTGCCTTTGCCGCCGACGTACTTGTCTGAGAGCTGGCTGGTTTCACCTTCCGCGAAGCCGCTCCGCGAGGCAGGTATGCCATAAGCGTTCCAGTGGTCCACGCCGAGCCCGCTGCGTCCTTCGGGATCGTACATGATGAGGGCGAAACTTTTCGTGCCCGCCGGCACGTTCGACCATGCGAGCGGCGGCGATACGTTGTCGCCGATGCAGTTCGGATTGGTCTTGATGTTGCCGGCATTCTTGACTGCCAGCATCGTGCCGTCTTTGAACGTGGACGAAGTCAGCGAGAATGCATTCCCCATGGATGGCAGCTGCGTTGCGCAGCCGCTGATGCCCAGTGCCAGGATGCTGCCAGTCAGAAGCCTAATTCCGGTTTTGCGTTTGACGATCATGTGTTTCCCCTTGTCTATGTGATGAAAGGATCAATTGGCGTGAAGTCGTGTGCCGTAGAAATCAATCGGCATACTGGCCCGCTTTCTTGATGATCGGCTCCCACTTCTTGATTTCGGCCTGCAGATGCGTGCGCAGCGCTTCGGGATTCGCTTTCGCGACCGGCACCGGCACGGCGCCGAGGTCGGCTAAGCGTTGCGTGAAGGTCGCATCCTGCACTGCCGCCTGCAGCGCGGCGACGAGTTTATCGAGGACGGGTTTTGGCGTGCCTTTTGGCGCGTAGAGGCCGTGCCACACGACGACTTCAAAGCCTTTCATGCCCTGTTCGGCGAGCGTGGGAACGTCTTTCAGCGATGGTATGCGTTGCGCGGACGTCACGCCATAGACCTTCACTGTGCCGGCCCTGATCTGCTGCGTAGTGTTGGTAGTCTGGTCGCACATGAGATCAACCTGGCCGCCGATCAAATCGGTCATCGCGGGTGCCGTGCCTTTGTATGGCACGGTCGTCAGGTCGATTTCGTTCTGGCTCATGAACAGCAATCCGCACAGATGCGAAGCGGCGCCGAGCCCGGCATTGGCGTAGGTCAGTTTTTCCCGGTTGGCTTTGAGGTAGGGCAGCAGTTCCTTGAGGTTGTTCGGCGGCAACGCTTTCTTGCCGAGCATCGTCATCGGCACGTCGGCTACCTGGCCGATGAATTCGAAGTCGTGCATCGTGTCGTACGGCAGCTTGCGGTAAAGCGCCGGCGAGGTCGACATGCCGATGTGCATCAGCAGCAGCGTGTAGCCGTCGTTCTTCGCTTTCGCCACTTTGTTGATGCCGATGGTGCCGCCGGCGCCGCCCGCGTTGTCGATGATGATCTGCTGCTTCAAGAGGTTGGTGAGCGTGACGCCCAGATTACGCGCCAGTGTGTCAGTGGGTCCGCCGGCGGCGAACGGCACGACAACCACAACCTGTTTGTTTGGATAGTCCTGCGCGAAAACGCCCGCAGCCGCAGCCAGTGCCAACGCAAGTGCGATATGCAAAATCTTAATGTGCATGTGATTCTCCTCAGTAATCCGATGTCAAGAAATTAAATTGGCACGACGCCGCCGTTATGCCAGCTGATGCCGGTCGGCTCGCGTCCCGTATGAAAACGGTGGAGCAGTCTACCCGAATTGACCGGTGGCGGGTCAAACGCGCCTTCAGCCCGGAACGAGAAAAGTCTCGATCGCCGCGGCCAGTTGCCCGGGTTGATCGTGGTGCATCATGTGGCCGCAATCCTCGAGCACTATTTCCCTGAAATCCTTGAACGCGGCCTTGCGCTCCGCCAGTTGCGCGGGCGTGTCGTTGCGCCAGCCGGTCGCCAGCGACTGCGCGCCGGAAGCCCATAGCACGGGCGCGCTAATGCGCCGCCAGCATGCCAGCACTTCCTCGAGCCGGTTCAGCACCGGGTTGACCATCTTGTGTTTCGGATCGCTGCGCAGCGTCACCTCGCCGGGGCCTTTTTCTTTTGCCCAGTGCTGCGCGAGAAAGCGCGCCTTGTCGTCGGGCAGGCGCGGGTTGGTTTTCTGCAGGCGCGCGGCCACCGCCTCGAACGACGCATAGGATTTGAATTGCGGAGGATCACGCAATTCGTCGAGCCAGCGCTCGTAGCGCGCGGGCGCCTTGTCCGGCGTGGTGCGGCCCATGCCGAAGCCTTCGAGCGAGATCAGTTTCGCGATGCGCTGCGGCCGGATGCCCGTGTACATGCAGGCAACGTTGCCGCCCATGCTGTGGCCGACAAGCCGCACCGGCGCGTCCGGCTGGTAGATTTTTAAGAGCGCGTCGAGATCGGCGTAGTAATCGGGAAACCAGTAACCGTCTGCCGCCCATTCGGTCAGCCCGAAGCCGCGCCAATCGGGCGCTACCACGTACCAGTCGCGTTGAAACGCATCGACCAGAAACTGGAACGAGGCGGACACGTCCATCCAGCCGTGCAGCAGAAAAAGTTTCGGCGCGCGCTCATCACCCCACGTGCGTACGTGGTAGCGCAAGTTGCCTATGGTATGCATGTGCGATTGGCTTGGTTTCATGATGGGTATTCAGTTTGCAGTATGCAGTACGCAGTGCGCAGTGCGCAGTGTTCAGCATACAGTTTTCAGAAAAATAGCGTTTGCTGCAAACCGCCAGCTACAAGCTGACTACTTGCTACTCCTGCCCGATTTCCGGCGTCACGCTGCGGCGGCCGCACAATGTCAGCCACGACAGCAGAGCCAGGCTGGCGCCGATCAGGAGCATGCCCGCAATTTCGATGCCGCCCGGCTCTTCGCCGTACAGCAGTTTGGACAGCAGCACGCCGAGCGCCGGCACCGCCATCATGTTGAGGCTGGCGA
This sequence comes from Burkholderiales bacterium, assembly GCA_039928535.1. Classification (GTDB taxonomy): domain Bacteria; phylum Pseudomonadota; class Gammaproteobacteria; order Burkholderiales; family SG8-41; genus PALSA-1004. The sequence continues at coordinate 2,556 of JBDSSV010000212.1, read as the reverse complement.
TGCCGGCCGGCAGGTGCTTAAGTATGTACAGCCACAACAGCCAGCCGGCGACCGAGCCGAGCACGATGCCGTAAATAAGCACGAGTGCAAAATAGCCCGTCCACACGACGGGCCGCGACGGCACCAGCAACGCGATGATGATGACGACCACGCTGCCCAGCATGATTTGCCACGCGGTGACCGACAAGTCGTCGAAGGTGCCTTCGTTGCGCCAGCGCTTGACGATCACCGAACTCGCCGCCCAGCACACCCCGGCCAGCACGGCGTAAACACGGCTGACGAAGCTGCCGCCCAAATCCCACGGCTCGAGTACCAGCGTCAGTCCGCCCGCGGCGAGAAGGACCGCGAGCCACTGCAACCCGCGTATGCGCTCGCCGAGCATGGGCCACGCGAAGAGCAGGGTCCAAAACGGCGCGGTGTAAACGAGCACCGTCGTCTTGCCGACGGCGCCCGCGACGAGCGCCCAGCAGATAAAGCACACGAAGCCCGTCGTCTGAAATAGCCCGAGCAAGATGAGACGCGGCAGCGCCACGGGCGCGAACGGCTTTTTCATGTACGCCATAGCGGCGAACAGCAGCAGGGCGCCCGGGGCCGTGCGCAGTGCGGCGAAGTCGAACGGATCGGCGAAGCGCAGGCCTTCTTTCAGCATGATCCAGTTGTACGCCCAGATCAGCGAGAGCAGGATCAAGGCGGCGAATGCCTTGCGGGCGGATGAAGCGGGTGGTGGCATTCCGGCGCGAATTTCGTTAAGTTAGCAGTGAACGTTGCGGATGCTTGAGGCAACGCGGATTATGCGACAATTTTTTTAACGGGACATGCATGCGGCGAGCATTCGGATTTTTTATTTGGGCGTGCGTGCTGGCGCTTGCCCAAATTGTGCAACCGTTGTCGTCGTGCGTGCACGCACAAGCAGTCGCCACGGCGTTCGACAAGGGCCTGCTGTGGCGCGTCGAGAAAGCCGGTGCCGCGCCGAGTTATATTTTCGGCACGGTGCATCTCGCGGACAAGCGCGTGACGACGCTGCCGGAGGCCGTGCGCAAGCCATTCGACGCGGCCGGTTCGTTCACGATGGAGGTTTCGCCGGACCAGGCGAATATCATGGCCCTCGCCACGCGCATGGTGTACCTCGACGGCCGCGACCTGCCGGGCGCGATCGGCGAGGAGCTCTTTCGCAAGCTCGTGCCATTGCTCGCGAATCTCGGTCTGCCGGCCGAAATGGTGCGGCTCTTCAAGCCGTGGGCGATGGTGATGCTGCTGCAGATGCCGCAGCAGCAGCCGGAGGACGTGCTGGATTTCGTCCTGCAACGCATGGCGGCGCAACAGGGAAAATCACTAAGCTATCTCGAAAGCGTTGACGAGCAGGTGGCGGCGTTCGAGGGCCTGTCGGAAAAAGAGCAGGTGGCTTTGCTCAGGCACGCCGTGGAAACCCACCACGAACTCAAAGCGCAAATGGAGAAGCTGCTGCAGGCGTATTTGCAGCGCGATCTGGGACTGATGTGGCAGCTCGGCGAAGCGGAGGTCGCGCAGCGTCCGGAACTTAAATCGGTCAAGCAGGCGTTTGACCGGCGCCTGCTGTTCGACCGCAACACGCGCATGGTCTCGCGCATGCAGCCGCAGTTGAAGACGGGTGCGGCCTTCATCGCGGTCGGCGCGCTGCACCTCTACGGCGAAAAAGGCGTGCTGAACCTGCTCGCGCGCGACGGTTACCGGCTCACGCGTGTCTATTGACGGGAATCGCCGGCCCGGCCCGGCATTGCGTTTTAACGCCCCGCGCTGCGTTGCGCGGCATCGAGCTGGGTCTGGGCGGTGGTGACGGCGTCTTCGAGGGATTTGACGCGCTGCAGGTATTCATCGGACGGTCGTGAGCCCCCGGCGCCGCCCGGCCTGGCGATGCCGACACGATCGCCGTCACGCTGCTCGCGTCCGGCGTCGAGTGCTTTTTGCGCGGCTTCCAGATTTTGCCGCGCCGACGCTATCTCGGCATTATTGGCGTTACTGTTCCCGGGTAGCGGCGGCACGTCGCCGGGGGCCGGTGTGCCCGCGACCGGCGCAACAATATTCAGCGGCTTCAGATTGACCTGCTTGGATTCTTTCGCGCCTGGCGCCGGCTTGTCGCTGTAAACGATCTTGCCGTCCGGCATGACCGAACGAAACATTGCCTGCGCGTGGGCCGCCGGCGCGAGCGCGAACATCAGCAGGAGCGGAATAATTCGTTGCATCGTCAGCCTCGCTCGATATGAGTTGGTGGATTGAATCCGGGATTATTCTACGCGCTGTCAAGTAAGCATTTTCTATCATACCGAAACGCGATGGGCGCTGGCACGATTTTTGGGGGCGCGCGTGACGCATGTCACGCTGCGCGTTCGCGCTCACGGCCTGTGCCGAACGCGATAAAATAAACCGCATGTCGACCCCGTCATTCGTTCACCTGCGCCTGCACAGCGAGTACTCGGTGAGCGACGGGATCGTGCGGCTCGACGATGCGGTCGAAGCCGCGGTCGCCGACGGCATGCCGGCGCTGGCGCTGACCGACCTTGCCAATATGTTCGGCATGGT
>JBDSSV010000211.1:0-5717 GCA_039928535.1 Burkholderiales bacterium | reverse complement strand
GGAAGCCAGCACCGTGATCGCCGCGAAATCCTGCGGCGTGCGATACGGCAGTTTTTCATAGAGGAAAGGATTGGCCGCATAGCCGAGCGCCACGACCAGCAGCGTGTGACCATCGGGATCTGACTTGGCGACGATCTCGCTGCCTATGATGCCGCCGGCGCCCGCGCGATTGTCGATCACCAATGGCTGCCCCCATTGTTGCGGCAGCTTCTGCGCGAGCATGCGCGAAAGAATGTCGAGCGCGCCGCCCGGTGTTGAAGGTACAACGATGCGTACGGGACGCACCGGAAAATCCGCCGCCTGCGTGGAGATGGTTCCGGCACTTGTCAGCGCCAGTACGATGGCGAGTGCGCGCCCGGGCAGATTTGATTTCAATTCTTGCGTCTCCTGAAAGATCAGACGGCAACTATGCACGGCTTGTTGCGCAGCGGCAAGTTTTCGATTAAGTTCAAACTGAGCTTTACCGCCAAAGAATGAATGAGGAGAAACAAATGGCAGTCAGCATACTCGTCTACGAACCCATCGCACCATGCCTCACGCAAGCGCGCGAGTCGCGCCACGCGCTGGACAACCTCGCCGGCAAGACCGTCGGCTTCATCGACAATTCAAAACCGAACTTCAGTCTGCTGGTCGACGACCTCGCGCAGATCCTGATCGAGCAGCACGGCGTGAAGTGCGTCGTCAAACGCCGCAAGAAGAGCGCGTCGATGGGCGCGCCCGAAGACGTGATGAACGAACTCGTCGCGCAGGTCGACGCTGTTATCACCGGCTCAGGCGATTGAGGGTCTTGCACGTCGTGGAGTATCCACGACAGTGTCGAAGTAGCAAAGCGCGACAAGGCAGCGCTGACCGTCTGCTCGCAGAGCTTTATCGGGCTCGGACGGGCTCAGCAGAAAGCGCTCGGTTCGCCGGATTTGCCCATCGCCGTCATCCCGCATCCGTTCGGCACGCGCTCACGCGAGGAAGTCCGGAATATTGCGACAAGCTGCGCTGCTGATATCGCACGCCTGCTCTGCGAATCTGCATCCGGCAAGACTCCATCATCGACTGCTGCAACGCCGGTCACGGCGCGCGCCAGGCTGATGGAGGCGCCGGATGACTTAGGCGAACTCAACAAACTCTATATCAAGCGACGTTGGGGTGATGGGCTGCCGATCGTTGCGCCTACTCAAGCGGCGGTGGAGCGGATGCTGCGCCATACGAAACGCGCGCCGGACGAAATCGTTGCGACCATCGCGCCGGGCATGGGCGCAGCGACTGTGGAATACATCGCGATTCAAGCGGTGATGGCCGGCTGCTATCCCGAATATCTGCCGGTGCTGATCGCCGCGGCGGAAGCCATTGCGACTCCGAAGTTTCACCTGCAGGCGATGCAGGCCACGACGAATCCCGCCGCGATATGGCTGATCGTGAATGGCCCGATTGCGCGCTGGCTGGAAGTCAACGGCGGCGCCGGCTGCCTGGGGCAGGGCGCGTGGGCGAATGCTACGCTGGGCCGCGCGCTACGCTTGATATTGCAGAACATCGGCGGGGCATTGCCGGGGGAAATGGACAAGGCAACGCAGGGGCAGCCGGGGAAATACAGTTTCTGCTGCGCCGAGAACGAGGAAGCGAGCCCGTGGGAACCGCTGCATGTTGAGCGCGGATTCGCCAAGGACACCAACACCGTAACGGTCGGTGGCGTACTCGGTACGTGGAGCATGAACATGACCGCGCGCAAGGGCGAAGAGGTGATCGCCATGATAGGCGACACTATGCAATATCCTGCGAGCAGCGATTACATCCACGCCGGCGCGCCCTTCATCATTCTCTCGCCGCAGCACGCGAATCTTTTTCATCGCGAGGGCTGGAACAAGGCCGAGGTTAAGCGCCGCCTGTGGGAAGCCTCGAAAATGCGCGCGGGACGCCACAAAGGCAGCGAGTTCGACCGCATGGCGACCGCACGCCGCGCGGAGCTTGGTGAAATCGGCTCCGATACCATTCTCCCAATTTCGGAAAGGCCAGAGGACCTGACGATAGTCGTCGCCGGCGGCCCCGGCTCGCACTCGGTGTTTCTGCCGGTATCGGCGTATACGCGCTCGGTGACCAAAGAGATCGACTTGACGGAATAGCGCAGCCAATATGCGTAATGTCGACGGATGGAAAGCGTGGTGCGCGGGTGCCATCCTGCTCTGCGCATTTTCGCCGGCACTCGCCGCCGACGCATACCCGTCGCGCCCGATCCGCCTGATCGTGCCTTTTTCAGCCGGCGGCGGCGCCGACATCATCGCGCGCCTGTTGGGCAGTTCGATGAGCAAGACGCTGAACACGCAATTCGTCATCGATACGCGGCCCGGCGCCGGCACGGTGCTCGGTACCGAGCTTGCGGCACATGCGAGTCCCGACGGCTATACGCTGGTGCTGGTGGCGACTGCGTACGCAACGAATCCGGGCTTGCTCGGCAAGCTGCCTTTCGATCCGATCAACGCCTTTGAACCGATCACCCTGGCGGTAGACACGCCGTTGATTTTTGTCGTGCCCGTGTCGCTGCCCGTATCCAGCCTGCGTGAATTGATCGATCTCGCAAAATCAAAGCCGAATGGCGTCATTTACGGCTCATCAGGGCAGGGCACCAGTGGCCATCTGGCAGTGGTGCTCTTGAGCTTCAAAACCGGCATCCGAATGACACACGTGCCATACAAAGGCGCGAGCCAGGCGTTGATCGACCTCCTTGGCGCGCAGATTCAAATGCTGTGCACGAGCACGCTGCCGGCGCTGCCTCATGTGCGTTCGGGCCAGCTGCGCGCGCTGGCGGTGACCACTGCCACGCGGTCACGCGCCGTACCTGACGTCCCTACTGTCGCCGAAGCAGCATCGCTGCCGGGATTTCGCGCGAGCTCCTGGTATGCATTGCTCGCACCGGCGCGCACCGCGCCGTTCATCATTGGCAAATTGCACGACGCGGCCACGCAGGCGCTGCGCTCACCGGCAGTGTTCGAGCAGTTGCTCGCGCAAGGCGCAGATCTAATCGGGAATACACCCGAAGAACTGCGCCAGTTCCTGCGCAACGAAATCGATACATGGACTACTGTGATCAAGCGCGCTAACGTCCGGCCAGGTAACTAACAGAGGAATAACTCATGAAAACCAAAGCCGCCGCCATGCGCGCCTTGTTGAAACAGGGCATCGTCGTCTCGCCTGGCGTTTACGACGGATTAAGCGCGCGCATGGTCGAAAAAATGGGCTTTAAGGCCGCGGCCACCGGCGGCAGCGGGTTCTCGAACGCGCGCCTGAGCCAGCCCGATATTGGATTGCTCACTCTGATGGAAAACGTCGACGCATGCCGCCATATCGCCCGCACCTTGTCGATTCCGCTGATGGCGGACGCCGAAACCGGCTACGGCAATCCCGTCACGGTATATCACGCTGTCCAATACTTCGAAGAGGCGGGTGTAGTCGGCATGAACATCGAGGACCAGGTGAGCCCCAAACGCTGCGGCCACATGCAGGGCAAGGAGCTCATCAGTGCGCGGGAAATGGCAAAGAAAATCGAAGCCGCCGTCAAAGCGAAGAAAGATCCCGACTTCATCATCAACGCGCGCACCGATGCGATTGCCGTCGAGGGAATTGAGAAGGCCATCGAGCGGGCACGGCTTTACATCAAGGCGGGTGCCGATATGGTGTTTCCGGATGCGGTCGGTTCCGAAGACCAGATCAGACAGTTTGTCGACGCAGTCGACGCGCCCGTCAGCATCAATATCGGCTTCGGCATCCGCTCGCGCCCGACCACACCGCTCATAGCGGTGAAGCGCTTAGCCGAAATGGGCATCGCGCGCGTGACCATGGCGCGCATGCTGCCATCAGCCGCGCTAATGGGTATGCAGAAGGCGCTGGAATTGATGCGCGACCATATTGAAACCGGCACGCTGCACGACCGCCCGGATTTGCTCTGCGGAATGGAAGAGATCACGGACCTGATGGGCTATCCGAAAATTGCCGAGCTCGAGGCGCAGTTTCTACCCGATGAGCAGCTCGAGCGCAAATACGGCACAAGCAAGGTCGATTACGTAGTGCGCACGCCGGGGAAATAATCGGCGCGGCGCCCGCTACTTCTGAGCATCCGGCGGAGAACCTACCGGTCTGGCAGATATATGTTCCGGCAGTTGCCCGGACTCCACGGAAAATGATCCTTCGATCACATTCGCATCCCGCTGTGCACGTAATTTTCTGCGCAGCCACCACAGCCTGCCCGTTACCGCGGCAGCACCTATGCCAACGACTGCCAGCGCGAACGCGAGAAAAAACAGTGCCATCACTACGAGGCCGACCGCAATGAGGCCTGTCATAAACCGCCCGATCAAGCTGGCTGGAAGCATGCGAAATCTCGTGTGGGATTGATACATAAGTGAGCGTTTGAGGGCAGTTTGCACGCAAAGTTCATACTTTGATAGATGCGGCAGGCAGCTTAAAATTCCAATACCTTTTGTCGCAGCAATGGCGCATATGCCGGGCACCCCGAAAATAAAAGTCTTGTTCATCTGCATGGGCAACATCTGCCGCTCGCCAACCGCAGAAGTCGTGTTCAGGCATGCGGTGGCCGAGGCCGGATTGGCAGGCGCGATCGAATGCGACTCCGCCGGCACGCATGGCTACCACATCGGCGAGCCGCCCGATCAACGCGCGCAGCAGGCGGCGTCCCGTCGCGGCTACGATATGTGCGATTTGCGCGGACGCAAAGTCTCAGTTAAGGATTTCGCGCGCTTCGATTACGTGGTCGCCATGGACAGTCACAATCTGGCGTTGCTAAAAGCACAATGCCCACTTCAATATGCACACAAACTCGCTCTGTTCTGTGATTTCCATGCTGACTACGCGGGGCGCGAGGTACCGGACCCCTATTATGGCGGGCCGGACGGCTTCCGGCAGGTGCTGAAGTTGGTAGAAACCGTCAGCGCCGGCCTCGTGGCGCACGTGCGACCGGATCGCAAATAAAAATGCCGGGCGAACCCGGCATTTTCATTGGACAGCTGCCGCTAATTACTTGGTTTCCACCTGCTGTAACGGCTCATTACTGATCGGGGCCAGCCGCGGGCGTACCCTCGGGGCGCGCGGCGCCGAAGATGTTTCAGCCTTGCCAGCCGCGGCCTGCAGTTTCTCCGTGCTGGTTTCGACTTGCTGCAGATCGGACGGCAGGACGATCGGTTCGCGCGTTACTGACGCCGCCGGTGCAGCGATAGCGGATGCAGCAGGGGCGTGCTCGACAACGCGTTCCGCGACAGGCTCCGCTTGCTCATCGTGTTCCACGAGCGCTTCTTGCGCTGGAGCCGGGTGCGAAGTTTCGTACGGAGCAGCCGCCGGCATTGGAACGTGCGGCACTTGCGGCATCTGGGTCGATTCCACGGGATGCTGGACAACCGCTTCCGGCATCGCTGCGTACTCCGCGGCACTTGTTGCGTCTTCGCCATCGGCGCCGCGATGATCCGGCATCTCCGGCTGCGGCCTCGGCGCTCCATTCGTCTGGCCTTCCTGACGTTCCGTGCGATCGCGTCCGCCACGCCCGCCGCGCCGGCGGCGGCCACGGCCTTCGCCTTCACCGCGTGGCCGTTGTTGTTCGCCGTTCTGAGCCGCAGTCAAAGCTGCGCCAGCCTCGGCGGCAGGTTGCTGATCCGTAGAATCCGGCCGTGGAGGACGCGACTGCTGGCGATCCCGGCGTTGTTGCTCCTGTTGCGGATCGCGCG
>JBDSSV010000210.1:0-3067 GCA_039928535.1 Burkholderiales bacterium | reverse complement strand
CTGGCTACCCATGACTATGCCCACTGTAATTTTTGCCACCGCTAACTCCTCGAAATTTGAGTCGATATTTTAACGCATCCCGCGGACCGTATCAGCGGGCGGTGCGAAGTTGAAGGATAATATGCGCGGAGGAGATTTCCCATGTCCCGAATTGCTAGTATCAGCGCGCTCATTGCCGGCGCTTTGTTCACGTGCGTCGCCGCTGCCCAGAATTATCCGGCCAAGCCCGTGCGCGTCGTCGTGTCGTTCCCCCCCGGTTCGGGCGCCGATATCGTCGCGCGCACCGTCACGCCACGGCTTACCGAGGCTTACGGCCAGCAATTTGTCGTCGATAACCGGGCCGGCGCCTCGGGCAACCTCGGCTCCGAGCTCGTCGCACACGCCGTGCCCGACGGCTATACCCTGCTTTTCACGCCGGCCTCCGTCGCGAGCAGCCAGGCGCTCTATCAGAAACTCGGCTACAACCTGCAGAAAGACCTCGAGCCCATCTCGATGATTGCGTCCGCGCCTTTCGTGCTGGTGGTGCATCCTTCATTGCCCGTGAAAAACGTCAAAGACCTGATCGCGATGGCCAAAGCCCGGCCCGGGCAGTTGCTTTACGCCTCGACCGGCAACGGCGGTAGCCCGCATCTGGCAATGGAGCTGTTCAAGCTGCAGGCCAAAATCGATATCGTGCACATCCCGTACAAAGGCACGCCGCCCGCGGTCACCGACCTCATTGCCGGCCAGGTGTCGATGATGTTCGCCAACACCCTGTCGGTGCTGCCGTATGTCAATGCCGGCCGCCTGCATGCGCTCGCGATCAGCAGCGCGAAACGCAGCGCCGCGGCCCCCGCACTGCCCACCGTCGCCGAAACCGGCATGCCAGGCTTCGAAGCCAGCACCTGGTTCGGCATGATGGCGCCGACTGGCACGCCCAAGGAAATCACCACCCGCCTGAATGGCGAAATCCGCAAGCTCGTGCAGACCAAGGCCGTCAGCGACGCACTGCTCGCGCAGGGCGCCGATCCGATCGGCAGCACGGCCGAGGAATTTCAGGCCAGGATCAAATCCGATATTGAAAAATGGGCGCGCACGATCAAGGCCGCGGGCGTCCGCGCGGAGTAATGTTGCGTCTTTTCTGACGGTATAATTACCGCTTCTCGAGTCCACGAACTGCGCCGGCGCATCTGCCTGCGCGGGCGTTCCTGTCGCCCGACTATTTACCTACGCGAATTCACCGATGAATAAAAAAGCCGCCCCGCAAATTTCGCCTGTGATGCAGGAAGTCAGCGCTTATATCGCTGCTGCGCCGAAAAAACCTCTGCCCACGGAAGTCGTCGAGAAAACAAAGCACCATGTGCTCGATACGATAGCGGCCATGGTGTCAGGCTCGCGCCTGCTGCCAGGCAAGAAGGCGATCTCGTATATCAAGACGCTGGGCGGCGCCAAGGAAGCAACCGTAATCGGCAGCCGCTTCGTCACCACCGCGATCAACGCCGCGCTCGCTAACGGCATGCTGGGGCACGCCGACGAGACCGACGATTCGCACGCGCCGTCGCTGTGCCACCCGGGGTGCGCCATCGTGCCGGCGGCTCTCGCCATGGCCGAGCGCGAACAGAAGAACGGTACCGCGATTTTACGCGCGGTGGCGCTCGGGTACGACATCGGTGCACGCATCAACATGTCGCTCAATGCGTACGAGTTCCGTGAAGACGGCCATTCGACGCACAGCTTCGGCCCGATGTTCGGCGCCGCGGCCGCGACCGGTTCATTGTGCGGGTTCAATCAGCGCCAGGCGCGCCACCTGCTGTCGTACACCGCGCAACAGGCGTCCGGCGTGTCGTGCTGGATGCGCGATGAGGAGCATATCGAGAAGGCGTTTGATTTCGGCGGCATGCCGGCGCGCAACGGCACCGCGGCTGCGTCCATGGTCGCGCACGGCTTTTCAGCGGTCGAAGACGTTTTTGCCGGCGAGCGAAATTTTTTCGTCGCTTACGGCCGCGCGCCGAAGCCCGAAGTGCTGGTACGCGAGCTCGGCAAGACCTACGAAATCATGAATACCAATATCAAGCGCTGGTCCGTCGGTTCGCCCATGCAGGCGCCGCTCGACGCGCTGCTCGATCTGATCCGCGAGCACAAGATCAAGCCCGACGACGTCGAGAAGCTCGTCGTGCGCGTCTCGCACCAGGGCGCGAACACGGTCAACAACCGGAATATGCCCGACATCTGCATGCAGCACATGTGCGCGGTGATGCTGCTCGACAGCTTCGTCACGTTCAAGTCATCACACGACGAGAAGCGCATGCAGAACCGCAAAGTGCTCGCTATGCGCAGCCGCATCGAACTCTATGGCGACGATGAACTCACGCGCGTGATGCCGAGCCGTCAGGGCATAGTCGAATTGAAACTGAAAGATGGCCGCGAATTAAAGCTCCACGTCAAAGCGGTGCGCGGCACCGCCGACAGCCCGATGTCGCGCGCCGAAGTCGACGACAAGAGTTACGACCTGATGGCACCGGTGCTGGGCAAAACACGCGCGCGCAAATTATGCGATGCGGTGTGGAATATTGAGAAATTGACCGACGCGCGCAAACTGCGTCCACTGCTGCAAGCCTGAAACCCGTAAGAAATAGTAACCGCCGATGAACGCCGATAAGAAGACTCGCGCTGGAATACGCTACCGACTCATTGCGGCCGCGGCTTTAAAAAATCTCTTTGTTCATTTACCGCAAAACATCGGCAGTTTGGTTTTTCATCGGCGTTCATCGGCGTTTATCGGCGGTTGCATTTTTGCTTTAGCGTCAAGCACGCACGCGCAGCCGTACCCGAGCAAGCCCATCCGCATGATCGTGATCTCCGCGCCGGGTGGCAGCACGGATATTCTGTCGCGCTCCGTCGGCCGCTCGATGACCGAGACGCTGGGGCAGAACATCGTACTCGACAACAAGCCCGGCGGCGGCGGCATCATCGCCACCGAGACGCTCGCCAAGGCGCCGCCTGACGGTTACACGATATTGATGTCCAATACGGCGCACTCGGTATTACCGAGCCTGCACAAGAAACTTCCTTACGATCCGATCAGGGA
>JBDSSV010000209.1:0-7106 GCA_039928535.1 Burkholderiales bacterium | reverse complement strand
ACAGCGCTGCCAATACCGGCACGGCGAGAGCGCTCCAATATCTGAATTGCTGCAGCGGCGCGTCGATCAGCAGAAACCGGCTCAGCGTAAATCCCGCGACGAGTGCGACATCGCGCAGCAGAGTCAGTACGAACAGCGAGGAGAACATGCCCATCGCAAGCAAGCCAGCCCATGCCAGCACGAGCGACGACAGCGGTTGCGCGCCCGTGCGCTGCGATTTGAACGCAAACGGAATCAGGATGGTCGACGCGAGGAGCAGTAGGGACATTGCCACGATTGCGGCCACGCCCGCCGGCAACAATTCGGGAATGATGCGCGCCGCCACGTAAAGATGCAGCAGGGCAATGGCGCTGTAACGTCGAAGCAGTCCGAACATGGGCGGCAGAAGAAGGCTGGAACCCCTAGGTGGGGCCGGCCGCGTCCAATACAAGCGCCCAGCGCGAAGGCTAAAACCACATGCGCTGGAATACCTTGTCTTTTTCGATCAGCAAGTGCTTGAGTCCGGCGAGCGCGTGCAGCACGATGACCGCGACGAACACCCATACGAGCGCTTCGTGAATGGTGAAAAAGAGTTTCGACAGATTGCGATCGGGCGCGCTCCAGAACGGCAGCGCGATGCCGAAGAACGCAACGCCACTCTTGTTGTATGCCGAGCCCAGATAGCCGGTGAGCGGCATCACGAACATGCATGAGTAAAGCAGCCAATGCGCGGCCAGCGAAAGTTTTTTCTCCCAGAAAGGCACGCTGACGGGCAGCGCTTCAGGCGGGTGCGACGCACGCCACAGAATGCGCAGCACAACGAGTGCCGCGACGGTCAGTCCCAGCGACCGGTGCAGATTGAAATACCAGTCGGCACCGGGTTGCTTTTCAATTTCCATCATGTACCAGCCGAGACCGAACAAGCCGACGATCAGCAGGGCCACCAGCCAGTGCAGCACGACGGCCGGCGGGCTGTAGCGCCAGTAGCCGCCGGCGTCCGGCGCGGACAGCGATCGTTCGCTCATCGTCTAACTCCTGAATTCGGGCGGTCATGGTAGCTGAATGGCCGGCAGCTTTACAGCGGCCGCGCGTATCAGTGATGATGTTGACCTTCATGGCCGCCGCAAAACCCAGAGCGAAATCCACGCTCAAGCGCAAGCCCGCGAAACGCCGCACGAAAAAAGCGGCGGCGCGCTCGCGCGGATTCAGTCCGGAAGATTGCAGACTCGATGCGCTACCGGCCGAAGCCGCGGCCACGCGCGCGCGCATCGAGCTGGCGGGCGGCATGGTCATCGGCGCGTACAACGATCCGCTCGGTAAAAATCCGCTCCTGATGGCGATATTGCCGATCGACGCGGTCGAGCCGACGCCGTTCCAGCGCGATCTGTCGCAGACCCATCACAAAAAGCTCGCGGATGTCATCGACCGCACCGGGTTATTTCTCGATCCGCTGATCGCCGTCACCGCGCCGGAGCAGGGCTTCTGGACGCCGAACGGCATGCACCGGCTTGAGGCCATGCGCCGGCTGGGCGCGCGCTCGATCACCGCGCTGGTCGTGCCGAAACGCGAGATTGCGTGGCAGATACTCGCGCTCAACACCGAGAAGGCGCACAACTTGCGCGAGAAATCGCTCGAGGTGATCCGCATCTACCGCGGGCTGCTCGACGAAGACTCGAAGCGCCCGGAGAACGGGTTCGCGTTCTATCTCGAAGAGGCTTCGCTGGTGACGCTCGGCATCTGCTATGAGAAGAACGGCAAGTTTGCGGGTGGCTCGTCCAACCCCATCGTGCGCCGGCTCGAAGAATTCTCGGACGCACCGATCGCGCAGGCGATCAAGGTGCACGAAAAGCACGCGGCGCTGCTGATGGACCTCGACGAGCAGGTCGCCGCCGTGATCGCGAAGTTGAAGGCGCGCGGCTTCGTGAGCCCTTACCTGCGCGCGTTCGTGGTTGCGCGCATCAATCCGCTGCGCTGGATCCAGGGCGAGCCGCCGCCGCTCGAAGATGTCATGCAGACCATGCGCGAGCGCGCCGCGAAATTCAACGTCGAGAAGGTCAAGCAAGAGGACCTGGCGTCCGCGGCGGGCGCAGCCGACGAGTAGTCCGCGTCAGGCGTTCCACCGGTACGGATAGTCCATCTGCGCGGCGACGCGGTCGCGCGCTTCCGTGCCCGCCAGCTTCTGCACGAGATGCAGGCCGAGGTCGATGGCGGACGAGACGCCGCGCGCGGTGATGACGTCGCCTTCATCGACGATGCGTTCCTTCACTACGGTCGCGCAGTAAGGTGCGAGCTCGGTATAAGCATTCGGGTGCGTCGTCGCGCGCCGCCCCTGTAGAAAGCCCGCAGCGCCGAGGAGCAGCGCGCCGGTGCAAACCGATGCCTTGAGCGGCGCGCGCTGCGCGGTCTGCAGCCACGCGATGAACTCCGCGTCGTGCTGGAGCCTGCGCGTGCCGAAGCCGCCCGGCACCACGATCATGTCGTAAGCGTCGAGGGGCTCGTCCGCCGGGTTTGCGGCAAAACGCAGCCCGCGGTCGTCGTTGACATAAGGCGTCATCGAGCAGATCCGCCATTCGAAGTCCGGCATGATCTTCATCGACTTCAACCGCGTGAGAGGGTCGTAGAAGCCGATGAAGTCCAGCGCCGTCATGCCGTCGAATACCAGGAACGCAGCTTTCATGATGTGCCTGACCGGATATTCCGTTACGGTTGTGCCCGAGCCGCCCATCGCCTTTAAACCGGCGCGCCGCCGCCCACCGTCACGCGGTGCATCAGGCGGCGATGCTGCGGCCACTTGTAGTCGAATGACGCCAGATGCTGCAGGCTGCAGTTGTCCCACATCAGCACGTCGCGCACGTGCCACTGGTGCGTGTGATGAAAGCGTTGCTCGACGATATGGTCGGCGAGCTCGTCGATCAGCGCCAGCGCTTCATCCTGCGGCATGCCTTCGATGCCTTCGCATTCGCCTTTACTGACATACAGGCATTTGCGCCCCGTGAACGGATGCGTGCGCACAATGGGGTGCACCACCGCCGGTTGCTCGCGGCGCAGGGCCTGGTCGCCCTGGCCGGTACCGGTGCGCGCGCGCCGTCCGGCGACCTGGTGGATCGCGCGCAGGTTGGCGATCTTGCGCTTCGTCGCTTCCGGCAGGCTGTCGTAGGCGGCCGCGGCGCTCGAGAAATGGGTGTCGCCGAGCGCGACGCCGTTTTCCATCGGCACTTCGAGCGCGTAGAGCACGGTCGCGCGCGGCGGGCGAGCGGTATACGACATGTCGGTATGCCACACGCTGCCGGCGTCGGCGTGGCCGATGTCGCGGCCGTTCTCCTTGATGTTCGACACGTACATGATTTCTGGATGCTGCGGATGCGCGTAGTGGGTGAGGAAAATCTTCGCTACGTCGCCGAAGCGCCGTGCGAAGGTGACGAGTTGCTCCTCACTCAGGTGCTGGTCGCGAAAACACACCACCGCGCGCTCGTTGAAGGTGTTCTCAACGCGTTTGAGGTCCGCGTCCGACAAAGGCTGCGCGAGATCGATGTCGCGGATTTCCGCGCCGATGACGTTTTTCGAATTGACGATCTGCATGGTGATGGCTCCTCCTGTTCGCGTGTGGTGTATGCAATCAACTATGGCGTCGGGCGATGCGGGTTGTGAAGGTTGCTGGCGCCGTTCGTGGTGAGGTATCGAACCATGAATGGCGGCCACGTGGCCTCGGGCTATTCACCCTTCGAATCTCAGGGCGAACGCTCGAGGCTGATGCGTGCCCCCGGTTTTCATTCCGCTTTCGCGCCTGCCGCGCGCAGCGCCGCGCCAAGTTTCTCGACTTCGGCACGGAAATAAACATCGAAAGATTCGGGCGTGCCGCCGATGGGATCGAGCCCGTCGCGCGTGAGTTGCGCTTTGAAGTCCGCCTGCCCCAGTATCCTGAGCACCGCCGCGTTGAGCTTCGTCACGATATCGCGCGGTGTGGCGCCCGGCACGAACAAGCCGTACCAGGTCGAGAATTCGTAACCGCGCACGCCCGCTTCCATCAGCGTCGGTAGCTCCGGCATCGCGGGCGCGCGCTGCGCGCTGGTCACGCCGAGTGCGCGCACGCGGCGGGCCTGGATGAAAGGGATAGCGCCGGGGAGGGCCGCGACCATGACCTGCGCTTCGCCGGACAGGATTGCATTGAGTGCGGGCGCGGTTCCCTTGTAGGGTACGTGGATCATCTTGATGCCGGTATTGAGTTTCAACAGTTCGGTCGCGAGGTAGGCCGCACCGCCGAAGCCGGTGGATGCGTAGGCGATTTGATCGGGCCGTGCCTGCGCCAGCGCGATAAACTCGCGCACCGATTTCACCGGCAACGACGGATGCGCGACAAGCACGTTCGGCGTCGAGGCGATCAACACCACGGGCGCGAAGTCTTTCAGCGTGTCATACGGCAGCTTCGCATACAGGGTCTGATTGGCGGCCAGCGCATTGATCTGCAGACTCATCGTATAGCCGTCGGGCGGCGATTTCGCCATGAGGTCCGAGCCGATGACGGTACCCGCGCCCGGACGATTGTCGACGACGACCTGCTGTCCATACAGCTCGCTCAACTTTCGCGCGAGTGCGCGGCCGAGGATGTCAGTGCCACCGCCCGGCGCGACCGGAATGATCAGGCGCAGAGACCGCGACGGGAATTCCTGCGCGCAGGCTGTTACCGCAGCCAGCGCGAGCAGCGACGCCGTCAAAAGCAATAATCTATTAGCCGCCATCAATTAGCCGTCAGTTTGGCGTCGCTGGTTACGCGCGCCCACTTCGCGATCTCGGTCTGTATGAACGGCCCGAATTTATCCGGCCCTTGCGCGATTGGCGTGACGCCGAATTCGAGAAGGCGCGCCGTGGTTTGCGGCGACTGGACGACTTTGATAAGAGCGCTATTCAATAAAGCCACCACAGCCGCCGGCGTGCGCGCAGGCACGACGACGCCGTACCAGGTGCCGGACTCGAGACCTTTTACGCCTGCTTCGGCCATGGTAGGCACATCGGGCAGCACCGGCGTGCGCCGCGCGCTGGTGACGCCGAGCGCGCGCAGGCGGCCGGCCTTGATATGCGCGACGACGTCGAGCGGGCCGGTGAAGATCATGTCAACGTGGCCGCCCATGAGATCGATGATGGCCGGTCCGGTGCTCTTGTAAGGCACGTGGATCATCTTGACCCCCGCGAGAGTCGAGAACAGCTCGCCCGTCAGGTGCGGCGAGCTGCCGGTGCTGCCTGACGCGAATGTCATCGCGCCCGGTTTGGATTTCGCCAACACGATGAGTTCCGCGACCGTACGCACCGGCATTGTCGCATTGACGACGAAAATATTCGGCTGCGACGCGAGCAGCGTCACCGGCGCGAAATCGCGCACGGTGTCGTACGGCAATTTGGCGATGAGGCTGGGGTTGACCGTATGCGTGGTCGTGATGAGCAGCACGGTATAGCCGTCCGGCGTCGACTGCACTGCGATTTCGCTGCCAATGACGCCGCTGCCGCCCGGGCGGTTGTCGAGCACGAAAGATTGTCCGAGCGCGGCGCTCATGCCCGCCTGTATGAGTCGGCCCATACCGTCGGCGCCGCCGCCCGGCGCAAACGGTACGATGCAGCGCACCGGTTTCACCGGGAACGCCGTACTGTCAGCGCACCACGCATTGACCGACAGCAGCGCAAGCGCGCATGCGGTTAACCCCGAAATTGATTGCATACGTTTATGTTACCGTACGGAAAAATTCCTGACTGCAAGGGGGCGCCGATTAATACCGAAAGAGCAATGCAAAGTTTTACCGCGAGCGACGGCTTGACGCTGAGTTACGTCGTCGATGATTACACCGACCCGTGGCGCAAGCCGGAGACGCTGTTGCTGGTGCACGCGGCGATGGGCAGTTCGCGGCGCTTCTATGCGTGGGTGCCGCACCTCGCGCGGGACTATCGCGTGGTGCGCCTCGATCAGCGCGGCCACGGCCAGTCGGGCATCCCGACGCCCGAGCAGATGACGTTCAAGCGGCTCGGCAAGGACGTCATCGAGCTCATCGACCATCTCGGGCTGGATTGCGTACACCTAGCCGGCTCATCCGCGGGGGGCATCGTGTCGCAAAGTGTCGCCATCGACTATCCGGCGCGCGTGAAATCGCTCGCGAGCTACGCCGCGCCGCCAGGCATGAAAATGGGGCGCCAGGATTATAACGGCTGGCTGGCGAAGATCGGCTCGAAAGGGCTGGCCGCATTTCTGCGCGAGACGATCGCCGACCGCATGGATTTATCCCAGGTCGAACCGGGGTTCGTCGACTGGTTCATTGCTGAGTCCGCGCGGAATAAAGTCGAATCGCTCGCGCGCTTCGTGCCGACCGTCGCCGTCATCGATCACACCGCCGAGCTGCACAAGATCCGCTGTCCCGTGATGGTGGTGGCGCCGGGCGCCGACCCGATACATCTGATTGACGAATACGATTTGCTGCGGCAGGAAATCAAGCAGTGCGAGTTCGTCGTTTACGACGGGCTGCCGCACAACATTACCGACACCGTTCCCGACCGCTGTGCGAAGGAACTGCTGAGGTTCCTCAAATCACTGAGTTGACGTGACTGCTCCCGCCACATCGCCGGCAAGCGCGCGCACCGCCAAGTCGCGGCGCGACCTGCTGCTCGTCGTTGCGCTCGTGATGCTGGCGCTGGTCGGCTGGGCCTGCCTGACCCCGTTTGGCGGTTGGGTGCAGTCGTTCTTTTTCGGCACCGGCGTGCGCTGGCAGAATGCTTACGTCGCGCTCGACACCGCAGAAAACAATTTGCCGCGCAACGAGCGGGAAAGCGACCGGCTGCTGCTCGCCAACGCAATGGCGGAGGGCGAGCCGCCGGCCGGTCTCAAGATGGGCCCGCGTCTGCACCCGGCGGGTACGCTCGCAACCTTGCGCTACGAGATTTTCGACGAGAACGGCCAGCCGATGGACAAATGGGACGTGCGCGCGCTGGTTCCCAACATCGGCAACGGCGAAGGCCCGTTCTGGCGTGAGCCGTGCGCGAAGGCATGCAGCGAGGAAATCGCCAACGGCAGCGGCACGCACATCCGACGCAGCGGCGAGGCCGGCATCGCCGAAGAATATGTGCTGCGCATGCCGGTCGGGCAGACCTTC
>JBDSSV010000208.1:0-12695 GCA_039928535.1 Burkholderiales bacterium | reverse complement strand
AGAAGAAGGCACTTTCAAGGTCGGCGCCGTGCTCGCCGATAACGACACATCGCTGCAGGTCGAAGCACCGCACGGCAAGCGCAGCAAGATCAAGTCTTCCGCCGTGCTGCTGCGGTTCGAGCAGCCTGCGCTCGCGACGTTCAGTGAAGCCGCGCAACGCGTCGCCGACGGCGTCGACGTCGATTTCCTGTGGCAATGCAGCGCTACGGACGAATTCTCATTCGACGTGCTGGGGAAGGAGTACTTCGGCCGCGTACCCGCTGCGCTCGAAGCAGCGGGCCTGCTCTACAAGCTGCACAGCGCGCCCATGTATTTCTACAAGAGAGGCAAAGGCCGCTACAAGGCGGCGCCCGCCGATGCGCTGAAAGCCGCGCTCGCCAGCGTCGAGAAAAAGCGCCTGCAGGCCGAACAGAAGCAACGCTGGTCCAACGATCTCGTTGCAGGGCGCCTGCCGCCGGAGTTTCAGCCTTGGGTCGCCAAGCTCCTGTACGCGCCGGATAAAAATTCACTCGAATGGAAGGCGCTCGAAGCCGCATGCGAGCAGTCGAAGCTCGCGCCGGCGCGCGTGCTGGCGAACTGCGGCGGGCTGGCGTCGCCGTACGATTATCATCTGAACCGTTTCCTGTTCGAGTACTTTCCGCGCGGCGCCGGCTTCGGCGAGGAGCCGCCCGTCGTCATGCCCGGCGATTTGCCGCGAGCGGATGTCAGAGCCTTCAGCATCGACGACGAAACGACGACCGAGATCGACGATGCATTTTCGGTAACGCAGCTGCCTAATGGCCACACCGAGGTCGGCATTCACATCGCGGCACCCGCGCTCGGCATCGCGCCGGGCTCGGCTATCGAGGCGATCGCGCGCGAGCGGCTGTCGACCGTCTATTTTCCGGGGCAGAAAATCACCATGCTGCCGGGCTCTGTCGTAGAAGCGTTCACGCTAGCTGCCGGCGCCGAGCGCTGCGCACTTTCGCTGTATGCCGAGGTCGGCGCGGACGGCGCCGTCGTGGCGACACGCAGTCGTTGCGAGTTGGTGCCTGTCGCGGCCAATTTACGCATAGGTGCACTGGAGCAGGTATTCAACGCCGAAACGCTGGCCGCCGGCGCCATCGCGCACCAGTTCGGCGCCGAATTGAAGTTCTTGTGGCAATTCGCTCTGCACTTGCAGGCGGCGCGCGGCAAGGCCGACGTCGAAGGCGAGATCCAGCGTACGGAATATAATTTTTACGTCGAAGACGGCCGCGTGCGCATCGTCGAACGCCAGCGCGGCTCGCCGATAGACAAGGTGGTGTCCGAATTGATGATCTATGCGAACACCGAATGGGGCGGGCAACTGGCAAAAGCCGGCTATGCCGGGATTTATCGCGCGCAGAGCAACGGCGTGGCGCGCATGACGACAGTTGCGGCGCGCCACGACGGATTGGGCGTCGCGCAGTACGCATGGTCGAGCTCGCCACTGCGGCGCTATGTCGATCTGGTAAATCAGCGCCAGTTGCTGGCGTTGTTTGCCGGGGAGCCGGCGCCCTGTCAGGCGGGCGACGAAGGGCTGCTCGCCGCATTACGCGAGTTCGAGCTTGCCTACGACGCGTATGCCGAATTCCAGCGCAACATGGAGCGCTATTGGTGCCTGCGCTGGCTCGAGCAGGAAAACGCGACCGTGCTTCAGACGACGGTAATCCGGGACAACCTGGTGCGCTGCAACCGGCTCCCGCTCGTTTTGCGGGTACCCTCGCTGCAAGACGTGCGGGCGGGAGACGTCGTCAGGGTCGCACTATCGCGGCTCGATCTGTGGGAACTCACGGTGCACGCCGAGTTCGAACCGTCCGTGAGTGCCTGCTAACCTATAGGATGGCTGGCCAAGTATCTATAATTAACCTTAAATAGATATTGCAAATACCTGTCAGATAAGGTATTTATATACACCATTGCCAATCTTGCGTAGAATAGGGCGCCATGAGCTCAATCGGCTCGACGAGAGCTTTGCCGCTGGGGAGAAGCTTGAACCCACTGGATCAATTGCCCTTCGCGGATAAATTGTCCGCGCTCAAGCGTTCGTTGCTGGCGCTTGATGATTTGTCGCGCTTTCAGCACGCGGTGATTGCATCGGTTCTCTTGCACGCAATCATCATATTTGGTGTCACCTTTCGCGCCCCCGATCTTTCCAAGCACAACAGCGCCGCCCCAGCGCTCGAAGTCGTGCTCGTGAACTCGCGCTCGACCGCGCGCCCGCTGCACGCCGACGCGGTCGCTCAGCATAATCTCGACGGCGGCGGCAATACCGATGTCGACCGCCGCGCCAAGAGCCCGCTTCCAGTCACGCGTAACGACAAGCAAACGACCGAGCTGACTATGGAATCGAAGCGCGTCCAGCAACTCGAGGTGGAGGCGAAGAAGCTGTTGACGCAGATTCAGTCGCAGGCCAAGGTCGAGACCGCGGTGGCGCAACCCGATCAACAGGCGGAGACCAAGATAGCGCCCAACGCCGCCGACATCATGAACAAAAGCCTCGAGATCGCGCGTCTCGAAGCGCAAATTTCCAAGGACTGGGACGCGTATCAAAAGCGACCGCGCCGGCGTTTCCTCGGCGCGCGTACCCAGGAGTACCGGTTCGCGCGCTACATCGAAGACTGGCGGCAGAAGATCGAGCGCATCGGCACGGTTAATTACCCGGAAGCGGCAAAGAACCAGAAAATGTACGGCAGCCTCCAACTGACAGTCTCGATCAGGCCGGACGGCACAGTCGACAACATAGAAATCAACCGCTCTTCGGGCCAGAAAATTCTCGACGATGCGGCGCGCCGCATTGTGCAACTGGCGGCGCCCTACGCGGCCTTTCCAGCCGACATCTCCAAAGACACCGACATCCTGAGCATCACCCGCACCTGGACGTTTACGCGCGCGGACCAGCTTTCTACGGAGTGACTTGGAGTCCCTAACACCATGAAACGCGCGATGCGCTGTCACGATTTTGGCTCAGGGCTAGAAGAAAGTCCCGCAGCTTAGTCATTCAAAGCAAGGGGCTTTCAACGACGCCATGGGCCAAAACTCGCGCCAGCCCGAAGGATTGCAGCCAGAATCGGCGGCGCACCGCAGCGTGGAGCAGGGGCCCCGCTTGCGGGGATGCGACCGCGGAGGTGTGCGTGAATCGCGTGGATTAGGTGCGCCGAGTGTCGCGCTACGGGGTCGCATCCAAGCACGCAACGCTTGGAACCTGCTCCGCCCTCCACGCGACGCCGCGTTGCTCGTCTTGGCAAAATGAATAACTATTGCCTTCACTGGGCGCCTTGCCGTCACCAATTCTGGCTGCAACGCACGCGTGTTTCATTGTGTTAGGGACTCCTACAATGGCGGGCCATGACTGACCGCTACGCCGTAGTAGGCCACCCCGTCGCCCACAGCCTGTCGCCGGAGATTCATGCCGCATTCGCGTGCCAGACCGGACAAGACATCGAATACATCAGATTGCTGGCGCCGCTCGATGCGTTCGACGCGACGATGGCCAGGTTCCGCGCCGAGGGCGGCCAAGGCGTCAACGTAACGGCGCCGTTCAAGTTTGCTGCGTTTCGCTGCTGCGAGCCCGCCGCGTCCGCGATGGACGCGCAGGCCGTTAACACCATAGCTTTCCGCGGCGGCAAAACTCTCGGCTACAACACCGACGGCGGCGGGCTCGTCACCGACCTCGAGCGCAACCGCGCGTTTTCAATTCGTGACAAGCGCGTACTGGTGATGGGAGCGGGAGGCGCGACGGCGGGCATCATGCATCCCGTCCTGCAGGGATGCCCGAAACTATTGGTCATCGCGAACCGCACGCTGGAAAAAGCGGCGGGTCTCGTCGCGCGCTTCGGGAAAATTAAAAAATTCGCCGCGACCGCAATGACGGCCGCGCCGTATGACGCGTTGGGCGGCGATAAATTCGATCTTGTCATCAACGCGACGTCGGCGGGATTGCGCGACGAAATGCCGCCTTTGCCCGCGGAAGTTTTCGCGGCGGGAAGCCTCGCCTATGACATGGTGTACGGCCGGCAGACGCCGTTCATGAAATTTGCGCAGAGCGCGGGGGTGCGTACATCGGATGGGCTCGGCATGCTGGTCGAGCAGGCAGCCGAAGCATTTTTCATATGGCGCGGCGTGCGCCCGGACACCCGGCCTGTGATCGCAAATTTGTGGAAGCCGGCTTGAAAGACCAGCCGCTGCGGAACCCGCGTTCGTAACCCAGTCACCGCATGCCGAAACTCCTCTGGCGCTGCATCTGGTATCCGTTGTTGCTGGCGCTGGCCGCGCTCGTGCTCGTGCAATTCTGGTTCCTCATCCACATCTGGTACTGGGTAGACCACAATCCGGGTCCTACGGCGTTCATGCAGACGCGCCTCGAGCGCCTGCGCGACAAGACGCCCGGCGCAGTGCTGCAGCACCAGTGGGTGCCGTATAACCGCATCGCGATCAGTCTCAAGCGCGCCATCATCGCCGCTGAGGACGCCAAGTTTCTCGAGCATGACGGTTTCGACTGGGAAGGCATCCAGAAGGCCTACGAAAAAAACCAGAAAAAGGGAAAAATCGTGAGCGGCGGCTCGACTATCAGTCAGCAGCTGGCGAAGAACCTGTTTTTATCGGGCGAGCGCACGTGGTGGCGCAAGGCGCAGGAGGCGGTGATCACGGTGATGATGGAAACCATCATGAGCAAGCGCCGCATCCTCGAGATCTATCTCAACGTGATCGAATGGGGCAACGGCGTGTTCGGCGCCGAAGCCGCGGCGCACTCTCATTTCAACAGCACGGCAGCGGCGCTGTCGGCCGAACAGTCGGCGCAACTTGCGGCGATGGTGCCGAGCCCGCGCCGCTATGGGCGCGGCAGCGAGACGCCCTATCTGCAAAGGCGCAAGGAGATCATCCTGTCGCGCATGAATGCGGCGGCCGTACCGTGAGGGCAGCCGGCCGTGCAATCAGTCGACGATGAACAGCTTGACGCCGGTCGCCGTGGACGAGCGGTGCGCTTCGGCGTTGTCGGCAACCTGGTAGCTCATGCCGGGGGACAGCCGGAATTTGCGCCCGTCGGCGAGCTCCGACTCGAATTCGCCTTCGAGCACCAGCACGACGTGGCCCTTGCTGCACCAGTGGTCGGCGAGATAGCCGGGCGAATACTCGACCATGCGCACGCGCATGCCGCCGAATTCGCGCGTGCGCCAGGTCGCTTTGCCGGTGGTGCCCGCGTATTCGACGGGTTCGATTTTCGACCAATTGGTTACGCAGAACGGAATGTCGCTGATGTTCATGGCGGAATCTTTTGTTGAGCGGAATAGCGATTCTACCGCGCGCCGCGCCGGCGCTTCCCGCCGGCCGGCGTGACTTGACCCCGCGTGGCCGCGGGCATAATCTGCTTTGCCTGACCCGCGTAATAAACACGCTGCGGCGGCGCAGATTTTATTCGGTGCGGAAAACTGTCTTGATTCAATCCATCGCATTACGTCCTTGCCTCCGTCAGCTCATGCTGAGCTGCGTGCTCGGCCCCGTCTTGCTCGCCGGTAATTGCGCGGCCGCTGAGCCGCTGGCGCCGTATCGCGTGGTCAATGGCCAGATACCGGCGCCGCTCGCGCCCGGCGCGGCGGACGCCGCGCGCGGTAAAGCGGCGGTATTGAGCCGCGACGGCGGCAACTGTTTCCTGTGTCATACCGTGCCCGATGCGGGCGAAACGCTGCTCGGCAATATCGGACCGCCGCTGGCGGGTGTGGGCAAGCGGCTTGGTGCGGGGCAGTTGCGCCTGCGTCTTGTCGATTCGACCTTGATCAATCGCGCGACGGTGATGCCGGCTTACTATCGTGTCAAAGGGCTGCGCCAGGTCGCATCCGCTTATCATGGCAAGCCGCTGCTCAGTGCACAGCAGATCGAGGATGTCATCGCTTATTTGCTGACGTTACGAAGTTAAATGCTCACCTTGCGAAGCTGACCCATGCTAACGAATTTATTACGCCGCAGTTTTATTACGCGCATCGCCGCGGTTGTCGCGTGGCCGTTCGCAGCGTCGCGCGCGGCGGACGCATCGACCGAACCGGTCGAGGTCATGGTATTGAAATTAACGGGCGGCGCGGCGGTGCAGTCCGGACGCGTCAAGCTCGAACTCCCGCTGCTCGCGGATAACGGCAACTCCGTGAGCCTGAAAGTCACCGTCGACAGTCCGATGACGGCGGCCGACCATGTGAAAAGTATCCATGTGTACGCCGCGCGCAATCCGCGCCCGAACGTCGCGAATTTTTACCTGGGTCCGCGCGCCGGGCGCGCGCAGATCAGCACGCGCGTGCGGCTCGGCGGCAGCCAGCGCGTGCTGGCCGTGGCGGCGTTGTCGGACGGCACCTTTTGGTCGACAACCGCCGACGTGGTCGTGACGCTGTCCGCCTGCTATGACGCGACCTGAACCATGACCGCGCGCATTCAGATACCGGCCAGCGCGAAGCGCGGCGAGGTCATCGAAATCCGCATCGCTATCCAGCACCCGATGGAAACCGGCTTCCGGCTCGACGACGGCGGGCGCGCGATTCCGAAAAATGTCGTCAACAAGCTCGTGTGCCGCTACAACGGGATAGAAATTTTTCGCGCTGAAATGGGGTCGGGCATCGCGGCCAATCCTTTCCTCGACTTCTTTACTGTCGCGGAAGCGAGCGGCGAACTCGTCTTCGACTGGGTGGATGATCGGGGCCAGACCGGCTCGGAGCGGGTGAAGCTGACGGTGAGCGGGTGAGCGCAGCGCCGTGGCGCGCGCTGCTCTTCTGCGCGCTTGCGGTGTCGAGCCTCGTCTGCCAGGCGCAACGCGTGGCGATCAAGCCGCAGCCGCTGAAGTCCGGGCTCGAATTCACCGGCGCCGAGGTGCGCGAACTGCAGCAGGACGATTTCGCAAACCCCGGCATGTTGTGGGTCACGCGCGGCGAAACGTTATGGCGCGAAGCCGCTGGCCGCGAAGGCAAATCGTGCGCAGGCTGTCACGGCGACGTGAAAGCCAGCATGCAGGGCGCGGCCACGCGGTATCCGCGCATCGATGCCGGTAGCTCGTTATTGATCAATCTCGACGGCCGCATTCAGCAGTGCCGCGAGCGCCGCCAGCAGGCGGAGCCGTTCAAATACGAGTCACCCGAATTGCTCGCATTGACCGCCTACATCGGGCTGCAGTCGCGTGGCATGCCGATGAACGCAGTGATCGACTGGCAGAACCGCCATAATTTCGAAGCCGGCCGGGCGATGTACTACCGGCGCATGGGACAGATGAACCTGTCGTGCGCGCAATGTCACCAGGACAACTGGGGCAAGAAACTGGGTCCGGAAACCATCAGCCAGGGCCATGGTGTCGCGTATCCGATCTACCGCCTGGAATGGCAGACCATGGGCTCGCTGCACCGGCGTTTCCGCAGTTGCCTGTCCGGCGTGCGCGCGGAACTGCTGCCGCTGGGATCGCCCGAGTTTCTCGATCTCGAGCTGTACCTGGCGTCGCGCGCGGGCGGCCTGACTATCGAGACACCGGGCGTGCGCCGCTAGCCTCGAGCATTACTCAGTACTGCGCACCTTTTTCGGCATGGTCCCGGCCGCGCGTAAATCGCACGCGGTCGAAATCGTCGCCCTGTTCGAGCAGTTCTTCAAATTTGTAGTGCTGCTTGCTGTCGCCGATCATCGCCTCGTAAACGATGCCGGCGATGAATTCGCCGCGCGCGATGAGCAGTTCGTGGCGTTGTTTCTCCGCTTTGGCGGCGCCCAGCAAAAGGATGTTTACGTAATCGCTGCCGGACGCGTCCGCAGCCGTGGAAAAGTCCTGCACACTCATGCCGCCGTGTCCCACCCGGCGCAACAGCACCGTCGCCGGCATTTTGGCGAGTACCTCGATACCGGCCTGCATGCGGTCTTCGCCGTCACGCACGAGGCGGCGCACGACGCCGAGCCACCATGGCTGGTCGCCGTTCTTGAGCGCGCATAGCGTGCCGATTCTCACCGTCGGCTCGCTGGCGCGCGCAACTGTCGCACGCACGCCCCACGCGCTTGCATCGCACTGCAGCCATTTTTCCGGCGCCGGCAGGGCCGCTGGATCGCCAGCGAGGCCAAGCCGCTCGATGAGCTTCATGTCGAGCACGCGTATGACCACGGACCAGTCGCGGTAGAGCGCGCGCGGGATTTTGCGCCAGGCGTTCTCGAATCCGAGGATTGCTTCGAGAGTCACGGCGGCATCGGCGCGCTTCTCGTGCCGGTACGGCGAGTGTTCACCCCAGTAGTGCATTAGGCGCCGTAATACGACGAGCTTTTCCTGTGAACTATATTCCTCGCCAAAGCGTTGCTCTTTGGCGTAAGCATCCGCGGTCAGCCGCCGGATGACTTCCTGCACCTTGCCCATGACGGCGCCGGTGCCGAAAAAGCGCGCGCTCGTCAGCACTGATGCCGCGCCGGTCGCGAGTTCCGGCGGCCGCGGCTGCGCGAGATCGACTGCCCAGATGCAGCCAGTTTTTGGTTTTTGAGCGAAGACGCAGGCGTTCGCATAGCGCGCCGCCACGCGCGCTACAAGATCGGTTTGCTGCGGCAGCATGGAATCCGGACGCGCGATTTCGAGCAACATGGCGCGCAGCAGTTCAAAGCGCGCAGTGGTGGGTAATGTATCGCCCGGATAGGCCTCGACGCGGCTGTCGTCGCAGCCCGCCTGCTCGCTCAGCTGGAACACTTCGAACAGCGACTGCCACAACGAATCGGGGACCGGCACGTAGCGCAGATGCAACATGCGGATCTGCTCGGCGATCGCGCGCAGCACGCGGACGACGAGCAGAGTGAAATCGGGGTTTTCAGCACGCGCTAGTTTCGCGTTTCCTTTCATTTCATCGAGGCACAGGCGGTAAGCGTGCGCGACGCGCTCCCAGAAATGCAGTGCGGCCAGCCACAATTGCCGGCGCTCGAATTGCGTGAGTGCGCTTTTGGCGAGATACAGCCGGTTGACCTCGGGCTCGAACGGCTGGCCGCTCTCGTCGACGAGCTTGATCACGGCATGGCGGACCCCGCGTTGAAAGCCCGCGGCCTGCGTGAGCGTAGTAAGCCACGACGCCACCTCCTCGATGGCTTTCAGGGGCTCGTCCGACAGCCCGGTCAGCAGTCGCTCGGCCTCCTCGATGCTGTGCATCGGATGGTCGGTCTTCTGCGCGGTCAGCCATTCCAGCATAGTTGAACCCGTCGATCGTGATACGGCCGCCGCCGTGAAAGCAGATCGCGTGTGCCGCCACCGTCAAGCTGAAAACGTTATCCGCGAGGCGCTAACGCGTGCCGGCGCTAGCGTAATGCGGCGTTGATTTTCTCGAGCGCGACTGAGCCCGGGCACAATTCGCGCTCGGCCAGACGGTTCAATGGTGTATCAACGGTGTTCAGATGCGCGTGCAAATCGGATGACTCGGGGTCGACATACAGCAAACCCGTGACCACTTCGCCCTTGGCGTGGCGCTGCTGGATGTAATCCATCGCCTTCAGGCGGTCGGTCGGATCGTAATCGGGGTGCAGCTTGCGCAGCCGCAGTATGCTGCCGTCGTGCTGCGTCACGGTGGTCACCGTGCCCGGCGCGTAATCGGTCGTGATTTCTTCGCGGCTGCTGATGAAATCCAGCCGGTTGACCGCTTCATTGTGCTCGCGCACGTAGTCGTAGCTTTTGGTCGAGCCCGCGTGGTTGTTGAACGCGACGCAAGGCGACACGACGTCGATGAACGCCGCGCCTTTATGCTCGATAGCCGCCTTGATCAGCGGCACGAGTTGCTGCTTGTCGCCGGAGAAGCTGCGCGCGACGAAGCTCGCACCGAGCTGCAGCGCGAGCCCGACCATATCGATCGGCTCGTCGCTGTTGGCGATGCCGCGCTTGGATTTCGAGCCTTTGTCGGCGGTGGCGGAAAACTGGCCCTTGGTGAGGCCGTATACGCCGTTGTTCTCGACGATGTACACCATGTTGACGCCACGGCGCATGCAGTGCGCGAACTGGCCGAGCCCGATCGACGCGGAATCGCCATCGCCCGATACGCCGAGATACAGCAGCTCGCGGTTGGCGAGGTTGGCGCCGGTGGCCACCGACGGCATGCGGCCGTGGACGCTGTTGAAACCGTGCGAATTACCGAGAAAATAGTCGGGCGTCTTGGACGAGCAGCCGATGCCGGAGAGCTTGGCGACCTTGTGCGGCTCGATGTTTGTTTCCCAGCACGCCTGGATGATCGCCGACGAGATCGAGTCGTGGCCGCAGCCGGCGCACAAGGTCGAGATCCGGCCTTCGTAATCGCGGCGCGTGTGGCCGACGGTATTTTTCGGCAGATCGGGATGATGCAGTTTCGGTTTGGCAAGGTAAGTCATGACACCACTTTCTTCAACGGGACCACGGTGCGTGCCGCGGCATGCTGCGAAACCTGATCGACGATAAAGCGCGCGGTGATCGGCGTGCCGTCGTAGTGCAAAACGGACAGCAGGCGCGCGGGATTGATCTTGGCCTCGTTAACGAGCAGCGTTTTGAGCTGCGCGTCACGGTTCTGCTCGATGACGAACACCCACGGGTGGGTGGCGACGAAATCGTTGATTTCGTCCTGGAACGGGAACGCGCGCACGCGCAGCGCATTGACGTGGATGCCGCGGCTTGCCAGCACGTCGAGCGCTTCCTGCATGGCGGGGCTCGTCGAGCCGTAGAAAATCGCGCCGAAGCGTGCCGGCTTGTCGGCCGGGTAGAGCAGCGGCGCCGGCACCAATTTCTTCGCGGTGTCGAACTTGCGCAGCAATCGCTGCACGTTGTCGATGTAGTCGGGGCCGGTTTCGCTGTAGCCCGCGTAGCGGTTCTTGGTCGTGCCGCGCGTGAAGTAGCCGCCGCGCGTGGCGTGCGTGCCGGGATAAGTGCGGTAAGTGATGCCGTCGCCGTCGACGTCGAGGTAACGGCCGAAGTCGCGGCCGGTATCGAGCATGGCGGAGGTCATGATCTTGCCGCGGTCGTAGGCCTGCTTGTCGTCCCACTGGAACGGCGCGCACAGGCGCGTGTTCATGCCGATGTCGAGATCGGTCATCACGAAGATCGGCGTTTGCAGGCGTTCGGCGAGATCGAGCGCCTGGGCGGTGAACTCGAAACACTCGGTCGGGTCTTCCGGGAACAGCAGCACGTGCTTGGTGTCGCCGTGCGACGCGTACGCGCAGGCGAGCACATCGGATTGCTGAGTGCGGGTCGGCATGCCGGTCGACGGGCCGCCGCGCTGCACGTCGACGATGACGGCAGGAATCTCCGCGAAATACGCCAGGCCGATAAATTCCGTCATCAGTGACACGCCGGGACCCGACGTCGCGGTGAATGCGCGCGCGCCGTTCCAGCTCGCGCCGATGACGATGCCGATGGACGCGAGTTCGTCTTCGGCCTGCACGATAGCGAATTTGTTCTTGCTGTCGGCCGGATCGACGCGCAGCTTCTGGCAATACTTGATGAACGCTTCGGCGAGCGATGATGACGGCGTGATGGGATACCACGCGCAGACAGTCGCGCCGCCATAGACGGCGCCAAGCGCCGCGGCGCTGTTGCCGTCGATGAAAATCTTGTCGCCGACATTGTCGGCGCGCTTTATTTTGAGCCCGATCGGCCCACCGAGGTGCTGCTGCGCGTAGTCGCGGCCGAGGCGCAGCGCTTTCACGTTCGATTGCAGCAGCGCTTCCTTGCCTTTGTATTGCTCGGAGAACAGGCGCTCAATCTCGTTCGGATCGATGTCGAGGAGCGCCGACAGCGCGCCGACATAGATGATGTTCTTGAAGAGCTGCCGCTGGCGCGGGTCGGTATAGGTCGAATTGCAGATTTCGGTGAGCGGCATGCCGATGATGTTGATGTCGCTGCGGAACTTGGACTGCGGCAGCGGTTTTGTGTTGTCGTAAAAAAGATAGCCGCCTTCTTCGATCTCCTTGACGTCGGCGTCCCATGTCTGCGGGTTCATCGCCACCATCAGGTCGACGCCGCCGCGCCGTCCCTGGTAGCCGTTTTCGGTGACGCGCACTTCGTACCAGGTCGGCAGGCCCTGGATGTTCGACGGGAAGATGTTGCGCGGCGCGACCGGCACGCCCATGCGCAGGATGGCGCGTGCAAAGAGCTCGTTCGCCGATGCCGAGCCCGAGCCGTTGACGTTGGCGAATTTGATGACGAAATCGTTGGTGGCTGTGATGGCTTTCATTCCGTCCTCAGGCGGCTTTGCGTTGCGGCTTGTGCTTCATGCCGCGCGCCGTTGCGGTGTGTTTCTGCAGCCGGGGCCGGCGTACGTCATCTCGAGCAGAAATTTCTGCATGTCCCACGCGCCGGTCGGACACCGCTCGGCGCACAGCCCGCAGTGCAGGCACACGTCTTCGTCCTTGGCCATGATGCGGCCGGTCTTAAGCCCCGCTGAAACGTAGATGTCCTGCGTGAGATTGTCGGCGGGCGCATTCAGCCGCGCGCGCAGTTCTTTCTCCTCGCCGTCCTGCGTGAACGTGATGCAGTCCATCGGGCAGATGTCGACGCAGGCGTCGCATTCGATGCACAGCTTTTCGCTGAACACGGTCTGCGCATCGCAGTTCAGGCAGCGCTCGGCTTCGGAAAATGCGAGTTTGGGGTCGAAGCCGAGCTCGACTTCGACCTTGATGTTCTTCAGCGCGATGCTCTGTTCCTTGAGAGGCACCTTGTAGCGCTGATCGGGCGAAATCGCATTGTCGTAGCTCCACTCGTGGAT
>JBDSSV010000207.1:0-3980 GCA_039928535.1 Burkholderiales bacterium | reverse complement strand
TCGAGTTCCTGTATCAAAAACAATTGCGTCCCGCCGCGTAGTGATCAATGCAATGAAAAGCGGCAAGGTTTATCTGATCGGCGCCGGGCCCGGCGATCCCGAGCTGCTTACGCTTAAGGCGGTGCGCGCGCTGCAGCGGGCGGATGTCGTGATGATCGACGATCTGGTGGATCGCCGGATACTCGAACACGCGCCTGCGGCGCGCGTGATCGAGGTGGGTAAACGCGGCGGCTGCAAGTCGACGCCGCAGAAATTCATCGAGCGGCTGATGGTGCGGCTGGCCGCGCGCGGCCACGTCATCGCGCGTGTCAAAGGCGGCGATCCTTTCGTGTTCGGGCGCGGCGGTGAAGAAGTGCTGACGCTGGCGCGGGCCGGCGTTGCCTGCGAAGTCATACCGGGCATCACGGCCGGCATCGGCGTGCCGGCAGCGCTCGGCATACCGGTAACGCATCGCGGCATGGCGCGCGGCGTTACTTTCGTGACCGGCCATACCCGCGATGGCGCGGGGCCCGACTGGGCGGCGCTGGCGCGGGCCGGGACGACGCTCGTGATCTATATGGGCATGCAACGCGTCGGTGCCATCACCGCCGCCCTGCTGGCGGCCGGCATGCCGGCAACGACGCCGGCGGCCGCGATACAGCACGGCACGACCGAACTGCAGCAGCACGTGATTGGCACACTGGCGACGCTGGCCGATGCCGCGCGCTCGGCGCAGCTCGGCAGTCCCGCGCTGATCGTGATTGGCGAAGTCGTGACGCTGGCGCGCGCCGCCGAACTCGCCGCCTTTCGTTTACGCACGGCCTGACGTCTGCAGGAGAGCAACTATGCAAAAAATGAAGCTGGTAATGATAGGCAACGGGATGGCCGGCGTGCGCACGCTCGAAGAGCTGCTGAAGATCGCGCCCGACCACTACCAGATCACCGTATTCGGCGCCGAGCCGCACGCGAACTACAACCGCATCCTGCTCTCGCCGGTGCTCGCGGGCGAAATGACGCTGAAAGAGATCATGCTGAACGATCTCGACTGGTATGCGGCGAACAACATCACGCTGCACCTGAACAAGACGATAGTGAAAATCGACCGCGTTGCCAAAAAAGTGATTGCCGCCGACGGCACCGAGGCCGAGTACGACCGGCTGCTGCTCGCGACCGGTTCCAACCCCTTCATATTGCCGATCCCCGGCGTGAAGCTCGACGGCGTGATTACGTATCGCGACATCCACGATACCAACGCGATGATAGAGGCTGCGGCCAGCTACAAGCACGCGGTCGTTATCGGCGGCGGACTGCTCGGGCTGGAGGCCGCGAACGGCCTCAAGCTGCGCGGCATGAACGTCACCGTCGTCCACCTGATGGAATGGCTGATGGAGCGCCAGCTCGACCGCACGGCGGCGGGCATGCTGCAGCAATCGCTGGAGGCCAAGGGCCTGCAATTCATGCTGAAGACGCAGACCGCGGAAATCGTTGGCGACGGGGTCGACGGCAAGACCGGCCGCGCGAAGAGCGTGCGCTTCAAGGACGGCAGCGAGGTCGCGGCCGATCTCGTCGTGATGGCGGTGGGCATACGGCCGAATACGCAGCTCGCGGAGTCGGCCGGCCTGTATTGCAATCGCGGGATCGTCGTCAGCGACACCATGCAGACGTACGACCCGCGGATTTACGCCGTTGGCGAATGCGTTGCCCACAGAGGCATTGCCTACGGGCTGGTGGCGCCGCTCTTTGAAATGGCGAAGGTCTGCGCCAATCATCTCGCGCAGTTCGGCATCGGACGCTACCAGGGCTCGGTCATTTCGACCAAGCTCAAGGTCACCGGCGTCGATCTCTTTTCCGCGGGTGATTTTTCAGGCGGCGCCGATACCGAGGAAATCGTGCTGCACGATGCCGTCGGCGGCGTTTACAAGCGGCTAGTGCTGCGCGACAACAAGGTGATAGGCGGCGTGCTGTACGGCGACACGGTGGACGGCGCGTACTATTTTCAGTTGCTGCGCGACAAGCACGACATCCACGAAATCCGCGACCACCTGATGTTCGGCCAGTCGCATCTGGGTAACAGCGGCCACCAGGGCCAGAATCGCGCGGCCGCGATGGCCGACGAAATGGAAGTCTGCGGCTGTAACGGCGTATGCAAGGGCACCATCGTCAAGGCGATCAAGGAGCAGGGCCTCTTCACACTCGACGACGTGCGCAAGCACACCAAGGCGTCGAGCTCGTGCGGATCGTGCACCGGGCTAGTCGAGCAGATACTGGCCTCGACCGTCGGCGGCGCTTACCAGCCGGCCGAAACCAAGAACAAGCCCGTCTGCGGCTGCACCGAGCACACGCACGAAGAAGTGCGCCGCACGATACGCGAGCAGCACCTGCTGGCTATCCCCGCGGTGATGGAATTCATGGAGTGGGGCAGTCCCAATGGTTGCGCGACCTGCCGGCCGGCACTCAACTACTATTTGCTGTCGACCTGGCCGCACGAAGCACAGGACGATCCGCAGTCGCGTTTCATCAACGAGCGCGCGCACGCCAATATCCAGAAAGACGGCACCTACTCGGTGATCCCGCGCATGTGGGGAGGCACGACCAACTCGGCCGAACTCAGACGCATTGCCGACGTCGTCGACAAATACAAGATCCCGACGGTGAAAGTCACCGGCGGTCAGCGCATGGATCTGCTCGGTGTGAAGAAGGAAGACCTGCCCGGCGTGTGGCGCGACCTCGACATGCCGTCGGGACACGCCTACGCCAAAGCATTGCGCACGGTAAAAACCTGCGTCGGCTCCGAATGGTGCCGGTTCGGCGTCCAGGATTCGACCAACATGGGCATAGAGCTCGAGAAGGAC
Organism: Burkholderiales bacterium; assembly: GCA_039928535.1. Classification (GTDB taxonomy): domain Bacteria; phylum Pseudomonadota; class Gammaproteobacteria; order Burkholderiales; family SG8-41; genus PALSA-1004. The sequence goes on along the minus strand of JBDSSV010000207.1, from coordinate 1,149 downwards.
TTGTGGCGCATGTACGCGCCGCACAAGGTCAAGCTGGCGGTGTCGGGTTGTCCGCGCAACTGTGCGGAGGCGACCATCAAGGACGTCGGCGTGATTGGCGTCGATTCGGGCTGGGAAATCTACGTCGCCGGTAACGGCGGCATCAAGGCCGAGGTCGCGCAGTTCCTGTGCAAGGTGAAGACGCGCGAGGAAGTGCTCGAGTACGCGGGCGCGTTCCTGCAACTGTACCGCGAGGAAGGCCGCTATCTCGACCGCACTGTGCACTATGTTGCGCGCGTGGGCCTCGACTACATCAAGCAGAACGTCGTTGCCGACGCCGAAAACCGTAAGGCCTTGTATGCGCGGCTGCACTTTGCATTGCAGGGCGAACCCGACCCCTGGCAAGAACGCGCCAAAGGCGCCGCTGCACGCGAATTCGAAATGCTGGAGGCCTGAATCCTATGAATTCAAGCGCCAGCGCGCAGGCAGACCGGACGTGCGAAACAGACAGGTGCACTCAAATCGATGCAGTCGCCGTCACGGCGGAGGTGAATATGAGCGGGTGGCAAAAAGTTTGCGCGCTGGAAGCGATTCCGCGGCTCGGCGCGCGGGTGGTCAAGAGCGTGCACGGCAATATCGCGGTCTTCCGCAACGCGGACGACGAAGTTTTTGCGTTGCTCGACAAGTGTCCGCATAAAGGCGGCCCATTGTCGCAGGGCATCGTATTCGGGCGCAAGGTCGCATGTCCCTTGCACGGCTGGAACATCGGCCTGGATGATGGCAATGCAGTGTCGCCCGATGTCGGATGCGCGCGATCTTTTGCCGTGAAAGTGGAAGGCGCGCAGGTTTTGCTAGAAGTGTGAGTGCTGGATGGTTTTGGACGGAGCAGCGGCGCATGTATGACGTCATCAAGTATTGAGGCCGCAGGGGCCGGCGTTTTTTTGCTGTATTAATTGCATGACTAAGGGGAACTGCCATGGCTTATTTATTACCTTCGGAATTTGTTGTAAAGATGGTGGATGCCGGTGAATCAAAGATCTTCATGGCAACCAGGGACACGCTGATCCGGGCTTACATGGCCGGGGCGATTCTCGCGTTGGCGGCGGCGTTCGCGGTAACTATCACGGTGCAAACCGGCCAGCCGCTCGCTGGCGCAGTATTGTTTCCGGT
>JBDSSV010000206.1:0-2608 GCA_039928535.1 Burkholderiales bacterium | reverse complement strand
GACGGGCCCGACCCCGCGCCGGCGCCGACCGCTATCGGTCGCGCCGCGGCCCTGCATGGCGCAGAACTGCTGCGCCTGGGCTACAGCGTCGACCAGGTGGTGCACGATTACGGCGATGTGTGCCAGTCGGTCACCGAGCTCGCCAGCGAACAGAAGGCACGTATCGCGGTCGAGGAGTTTTGCACGCTCAATCGTTGCCTCGACAACGCCATCGCCGACGCGGTCACATCCTTCGGCAGCGCCCGTCAAATTCTGCTCAACGACCAGGCGGAGACTTTGCAGCAGCGTCTGACGGTCTTTGCCGATGAGCAGCGGCGCCTGATCGATATCGCCATCCAGTCGTATGCCGCGATCAAGACCGGCAACATCGGATTGACGGGCGCAACGGGCAGGCTGCTTATTCACGCCCTGGACGATCTGCGTTCGCTGGCAGAACGAGCTTTGCCCGAGATACGCGTGGCTTCGGCCGCCGTTGCGGCAACTTCTTCCTGAGACTCCGGCTGGCCAAGCGCATGATTGCCTGCACATTTTCGATTGCCGCTGACCCGGCAGCCGTCAATCGAGTGGTTTGCCCCTTATGTGCGTAGATACCCACTATGATCATCAGCGTACATACGGCACGCAGTGGTTCGATTTACGTATAATTGGTGTAGAGTTCGTGCCACAAAAACGAGGCACACCAAAGTCGCTAAGTTTTGTGGCCAGGGACGCCGGCACCTGACGGAGCCGAACCCGCCATTCTTTTAACCGGTGCAACCTTACGGACGCCCGCCTATGACTCCCCCGATCGCACCTGCTGGCGCTCTCCCGCCGCGACTCTTCACTCTCGACGATGTCCTCATCACGCATCTGCTGAACTCCCGTCGCACGCGCGTACCGGATCACGCCGCCGAAAACGAGGCGCTGATTGCGCTGGCCGCTACTTTAAGTGAATCGCCGCAGGCGGTTTTCCAGACTTTGGTCCAAAAAGTACTGGAATTGACCCACGCGGATTCCACCGGCATCTCCGTCGCGGAGAACAACGGCGACGAGTCCATTTTTCGGTGGTATGCAACTGCAGGTAATTTCTCGCGCTACATCGGCGGGACGATGCCGCGCAATTTGAGCCCGTGCGGCACTGTGCTTGAGCAGCGGGTGCCGTTGCTGATGCGCGCGCCCGAACACTACTATCCATTCGGACAGGAACTATGTAATCCGATCGAAGAAGTTCTGCTGGTGCCGTTCTTCCGCGGAGATGTGCCGATAGGCACTGTCTGGGTGATAGCCCATACGAAGGACAAACATTTCGACAAGGAGGACCGCCGGCTGATCGAGAATTTGTGCCGCTTTGCGACACACGCGGTAAAAAATATGCAGGATCTCAAAAGTCTCGCCGAGGCCAAGCAAAGTCTGGCGGTCGAATCACGACTGAAAACCGAGTTTCTGGTGACGATGTCGCATGAATTGCGCAGTCCGCTGTCGGCGATAACAATGGCGGCGGAAATTCTGAGGGTAACGATCGCAGAACCCGCGCCGGCCCGCAACGCCGTCGGCATAGTCGAGCGGCAAGCCGGACTGCTGAAGAGACTGACGGATGATTTGCTGGATGTTTCCCGCACCGTCACCGGCAAGATGCAGCTGCAAAAAACGCGCAGCCGTCTGGTCGACATCGTCGACATGGCGGTGGAAACGAACCAGTCTTATATGGACGTGCGCGGGCACCGGTTCAAGCTGGACCTCGAGCAATTGCCTGCGGAGACGTACATTGAAGCGGACGCGCCGCGCATTGCGCAGGCCCTAGCCAATATATTGGCCAATGCCACGCGCTATACGCCCCACGGCGGCGACATCACGCTTCGCGTCAGTTTGGATGCCGGTGACGTAATCATTTCCATCCGGGACACCGGGCCGGGCATAGCGCCGCCTATGTTATCCAAGGTCTTCGATATGTTTTCACAAGCAGAGGAAACGCGAAGAGGCGGCCTGGGCATCGGGCTCGCGCTGGTAAAGAGCATTGTAGAACTGCATGGCGGCACCGTCACAGCGATCAGCGACGGAGTAGCGGGAAGCGAATTTATTATCCGCCTGCCCTTAATGTGACGATTTTGCGCCCAGCGCTGCTCTGAGCTCCATCAGGTCGACGGGCTTGGCTTTAAAGTCATTAAATCCCGCGAGCGCCGCCTGTGCGCGGAATTCCGCACTATCATTTGCGGTCACGGCAACCAGCCGCGCCTGCGAACAATGCGATTGACGCAACTGGCGGGCGAGCTCAAACCCGTCCATCAGCGGCATGCAAATGTCGGCTATCACGATGTGCGGATCGAAATCCCGCGCGAGTCTTAGTGCCGTGAAACCGTCGTTCGCGGTGCACACTTCGAAGCCCCATTCAGTCATGACCATGGCCAGGCTGCTGGCGAGATCAACATTGTCATCGACGATGAGCAAGCGTTGCGGCGCCAATGTGCGCAGGCGGTCGCTCGCAAGATTGGGGCCCGCGCGCTTGAGAGTTTCTGTCTGAAGCTTCAGGTTCATGTAAATGACATTAATGCAATCCAGAGCTTCTGGCTATCAGCCAAACGCGTAATATGAAGATATCCATTTGGGCATGCGCATAAAAAGCGCTTGACTG
>JBDSSV010000205.1:0-2641 GCA_039928535.1 Burkholderiales bacterium | reverse complement strand
GCCGTCTATAAGGACCTGGGCTATGTACCGACCCGCGACCTCGCCCCGATCGCGATGTATGCTTCGATTCCCTACATATTGGTAGTCAACCCTTCGGTGCCGGCGCACAACGTCAAGGAACTGATCGCGCTGGCCAAGGCGAAGCCGGGCCAGCTGAATTTCGCATCCAGCGGCAGCGGCGGATCGCCGCACTTGTGCGGTGAATTATTCAAATCGATGGCGGGCATCGACATCGTGCATATTCCGTACAAAGGCGCCGGCATTGCGATGATCGATGTACTGGGCGGCCAGGTGCCGATGATCTGCACCGGCGCAACCGCGCTCGCCGCGCACATCAAGTCCGGCCGTCTGCGCCCGCTCGGTATCGCTGCCCTCAAGCGCTCCCCGCAATTTCCCGACCTGCCGACCATCAGCGAGCAGGGCCTGACCGGCTTCGACGTGACCTCGTGGACGGGGTTGCTCGCGCCGGCGAAAACACCTGAACCCATCATTCGCAAGCTCTACGAAGCGGTCGCGAAGATCAGCGCCACCGAAGACATGAAAAACTTTCTGGCGAGCGTCGGCGCGGAGACCGCGCTCATGAATCCGCGCGACTTCGGCGCCTATCTGAAAGTGGATACCGCGCGCTGGGCAAAAGTGGTCAAGCAGGCGAACCTGAAAATCGATTAGGGAGCCCAGATGAAATACGGACGCTTTGATCAGCAGGGACGCATATTTTTCGGCCGCGTCGAAGGCGATTCGGCGGTCGAACTCGAAGGCTCGCCGTTCGACAGTTTCCACGTCACTACCAAACGCCATGCGTTGTCCGCACTGAAAATATTGCTGCCGTGCGTGCCGGCGAACTTCTACTGCGCGGGGCTAAATTACCTCGCGCACCTCGAGTGGGGCAACAAGCGTAAAGGCTCGAACACGAAGCCGCCGCAGAAAGCCGACGTCGGCTACCGTTCGAACAACGCGCTGATTGCCACCGGCGAAACCATCGTCATCCCCGCCGATTCGCCCGGTCCCGTGCAATACGAAGGCGAACTCGTGGCGGTCATCGGCAAGAAGGCGCGCAACCTCTCCGAAGCCGATGCGCTCTCGTGCGTGCTTGGATATACACTAGGAAACGACGTGAGTGACCGCGGCTGGCAGGCGTCGGACCGCACGCTGTGGCGCGCCAAGAACTGCGACACGTGGAAACCCATGGGGCCGTTTATAACGACCGGTCTCGATCCAATGGCACTCACGGTTTCGGTCAACGTCAACGGTGAGCAGGCTGCCGAATATACGACCGACAAAATGCTGTTTTCCGCGCAGCATTACATCGCGGAGATTTCGAAATACATGACGCTGTGGCCGGGCGACGTGGTCTGGCTGGGCACCGACAATCCGACGCTGCCCGACCTCAAGCACGGCGACGTGTGCGAAATAGTACAGAAGGATATTGGGGTGCTGAGCAATCCGGTGGTGCGCGCCAGCGCGTGATCGCTCCGGCACTCTAGAGTTTCAGGTTCTTCGCCTTGACCACGCGCGCCCATTTGGCGAGGTCGCGCTGCAGCACCTGATTGAAATAGGCCGCACCGACTACCGGCACATCGAGGCCGTCGCTCTCGAAGCGCTCCTTCATCTCGCGCGACTGCTGAGCCGCGCGCAGCGCATCCTGCCAGTGATGGACAACCGCCGGCGGCAACCCGCGCGGGCCGCTCATCGCATACCAAGTGATGGTTTCGAAACCGGGTATGCCCGACTCCGCCACCGTCGGTATGTCCGGCAACGCGCGGCTGCGTTTCAGCGTCGTGATCGCAATCACGCGCAGGCGTCCTGAATTCATCTGCGGCGTCACCAGCGGCGAACTGCCGTAAATCATCTGGATTTGCCCGCCTATCATGTCGGCGAGCGCAGGACCCGAGCTTTTATACGGTACGTGCGTCATCTGCGTGCCGGCCAGCAGATCGAAAAGCTCGCCCACGAGATGCGATGTGCCGCCCGTGCCGGAAGACCCATAAGCGATATTCCCAGGGTTGGCTTTTGCGTATGCGATCAGCTCCTGCGTAGTCTTCACCGGTACGGCGGGATGCAGCGTCAACAGAAAACCGGCTTCACCAAGCATGCTGATCGGCGTCATATCTTTCACCGGGTCGAACGGCAGCTTGTTAGCGGCCGCGGTGGTTGCGATGCTGCCTGACACTATGCCCAGCGTATAACCGTCGGGAACGGCGCGCACCGTCATCTCCATGCCTATCACTCCACCCGCACCGCCGCGATTGTCGACCACGACGGACTGCTTGAGGATTTCACCGGCCTTCTGCGCGACTACGCGCGCGACGATATCCGTGCCGCCGCCTGGTGCGAATGGAACAATCAGACGCACCGGTTTGTTCGGATACTCATTCTGCGCTACTGCGTTAAACGCAACGACGCATGCGAACCCGCTAAGCACGACGCTAGCATGCTTCATTCGATTCCTCCTCCCGGAATCGTCTTGCTAGTACATCATCTGCGCGCCGTTGACGTGCAGCGTCTGGCCGCTGATGAAGCTCGCTGCGGGACTGCACAGAAAGCGCACAGCTGCAGCGACTTCCTCGGGCTCGCCCTTGCGTCCGAGCGGCACGGCCTTGCTGGGCGATGGCCGCTCGGCAATGACTTCGCCCGCGGCCGC
>JBDSSV010000204.1:0-9496 GCA_039928535.1 Burkholderiales bacterium | reverse complement strand
CGCGCGAGCAGCAGGACGAGTTCGCGGTCGAAAGCCATCGCCGCGCGGTGAACGCGATCGACAAAGGCTATTTCAAAGACCAGATCATGCCGGTCGAGCTGAAGACGCGCAAAGGCACCACGCTGTTCGACAAGGACGAGCACCCGCGTGCCGATGCGACACTGGAAGGCATGGCGAAACTGCGCGCGGTATTCAAGAAAGACGGCTCGGTAACTGCCGGCAATGCGTCAGGCATCAACGACGGCGCGGCAGCGATCGTGATGATGGAAAAATCCGCCGCTGAAAAACAGGGCTTGAAGCCGATGGCGCGCCTGGTGTCATATGGATTTGCCGGCGTCGATCCGAAAATCATGGGCATCGGCCCGGTGCCGGCGAGCAAGATCGCGCTCGACAAAGCCGGCCTCAAGGTGAGTGACATGGACGTGATCGAAGCGAACGAGGCGTTCGCCGTGCAGGCGATGGCCGTCGCGTGCGATCTCAAATTCGATCCGAAGAAAACCAATCCGAACGGCGGTGCGGTCGGTCTCGGCCATCCGATCGGCGCGACCGGCGCGCTCATCACCATCAAGGCGCTCTACGAACTGGAGCGTATTGGCGGCAAGTACGCACTGGTCACGATGTGCATCGGCGGCGGCCAGGGCATCGCCGCGGTCTACGAACGTATGCATTGAAAGCGTGAGGAGTGAGTCGAAAAAAGCTCAACGACGAATAACGCCAAGCGCGTCAGATTCGCGCGGCAAATAAAAAGGCACGCGAATCCGCGTGCCTTTTTTGCTTCCAACGTCCGGTCTAAGCATACGGCCGATCTGCTCTTTGCATGCGAATCAGGGTTTTGTCATGGCCATCAGTGTGTCTTGCCTCCAATTAAGGATTGATCTGCTTGAGGGATAACGAGGGTCGGCGCAGAATAGAGAATCCAGACTCCGTTTTTGCAGCGGCCAACTTCAAGCTAGCCGATCTCGATCCTACTTTATGCGTTTTGAGCGATGAGTCTTCCGAATGCAGACCGCGCAGAAATCGACCCGGCGAAGGTGCGCGACTACCAACTGTCGGAAGCTCATCCAGTGGGCCGGTTCAAAGCCGCGTTCTTCGTTACTCTCGGCTACTCCGCAGATCGCTGGGAATTGTTGCACGAGGATCTTTTAGCACTGGCACGTACCGGTCCGGCCGCACCAGGTAAGCCAAGCGCATTTGGCCGGACATTCGAGGTTGATGGTATTCTGACGGGACCGTCCGGGCGTTCGACCGATGTCAGGACTGTCTGGATCGTCCGAGCGAAGGAAGACTCACCCAAATTTGTAACCGCCTTTCCGAGGTAATTTATGTTCAAGGTTCTCGATACCGTTGTGCTTAAACGTGATGTGCCAGAGGCTGGCCTGCGCGTCGGTGATCTAGGTGCGATCGTCGAGGTCCATGACGCTGATCACTACGAAGTCGAGTTCGTGGCAGCATCAGGCCACACTCAAGGTCTCGCCACCCTGAGTTCGCATGATGTCCGTCACGTAAACGATCGGGACTTGATTGCTGTTCGGTCCATGCAGCAGGCAGTCGGCTAACTTTATATCAAACGGACGGGTCGCCAGCACAGTGGCATCAAGAACCGTCACCGCGGCCCGCTGTTCACCATAACGTTAACAGGATCTCTCGCCTCACTTCTCACGCCTTCCTGCCGCAGGCGCGCCAGCGCGGCGAGGCCGAAATGCGTAAACGCCAGCCCGCTCAGCACGGGCACGAGCAGGTTGAGCAAGGGCACGTAGTACAGCAGCGCCAGCAGAAATCCCAGCATATACATCCGGCCCCAACCCGCTTCCAGTATCGATTTGTATTCCCCCGCGCTGGCGTGATCCGACAGCGCGTCGTAGCGGAACAGCCGCTGGTTGAGATACGCTCCGAGCACCAGCGGCAGCACCGATATCAGAACGCCGGTCAGCCACAATGGCAATGTGACGATCCACAGCCCGGCGAATACTAGCACCGCAACCAGCGCGTTGAGACTGCTGCCGAGGACGGTGCCGCCGCGTTTTTTTTCAAGCGCTGGATAGTGGCGAGTGGCGACGAAGCTGACGATCAGCGGCATTTCCAGCACGGCCGCGATTAGCACCGCGGTTAGCAGGATCATAGGTGCGATCACCAACGACAACAGGAGCCACACCGAATAGTGCGCCATGATGGCCAACGTGTGCTGCGAAAGCCATTGGGCGGCGGCGGACCCCGTGATCAACGCTTCCAGCCAGCGCGACCAACTGTCCCAATGCCACCACGCCAGCCCGATCCACAGCGCCAGCGCGACGAGCATCGGCCAGATCGTCAACGTCAGCATGCGCGGATGCAGCACGCTGCGGAATGCATTGCCCAATGCCTGCAGTACGTCACTCATGAGCGGTCTATTCTAGCGAACTTGGGCGCGCGCTTTGAAAGCAAGTAAAATCGGGCGCGCGGCGACACTCGCCGCCATCCTCATTCGCACACATGTCGACACTCGTACTATCACCTGCATGGCAGGCGCTCAAAACGCACCGCCAGGCCATGGCCGGCGCGAGCCTGACGCAGATGTTCGGCGACGACCCGCAGCGCTTCACGCATTTTTCGCTGCGCCACGGCGGCGTGCTGCTCGACTATTCGAAAAACCTGATCAACGCTGAAACCATGCGCCTGCTCGCGGCGCTGGCGCGCGAGCGCGGGCTCGGCGACGAAATGCAGCGCCTGTTCGACGGCGCAAAAATCAACATCAGCGAAAACCGGCCCGTGCTGCATACCGCGTTGCGCGACAATCGCGCGCTCGAGGTGGACGGCGTGGACGTCAACGCGCTGATCCAAGCGACACTGGCGCGCATGCGCGAATTCACCGACAGCGTGCGCGCCGGCTCGGTTGCCGGCAGAGACGGCAAAAAATTCACCGACGTCGTGCATATCGGCATCGGCGGCTCGCATCTGGGCCCCGCGCTGGTCACGCGCGCGTTAGCGCCCTACGCGAACGGCGGCCCGCGCGTGCATTACGTTTCCAACGTCGACGCGGCGGCCATCTACACGACGCTGGCGGGGCTCAACCCCGCGACCACGCTCGTCATCGTCGCCTCGAAGACTTTCTCGACGCTGGAGACGCTGACCAACGCGCGCATCGTGCGCGACTGGCTGGGCGGCGCGGCGGGCGCAGGCCAGCTCGTGGCGCTTACCGCCAATGTCAAGCTGGCCGTGGAATTCGGCGTCCCCGAAGAGCGCATATTTCCGTGCTGGGACTGGGTCGGCGGGCGCTATTCGCTGTGGTCCGCCATCGGGCTGCCGATCGCGCTCAACGTGGGCATGGATAACTTCGAGATGCTGCTGCAAGGCGCGCATGAAATGGATGCGCATTTCCGCGATGCGCCGTTCGAGCGCAGCATGCCGATGATACTGGCGCTGCTCGGCATCTGGTACAACAATTTCCACGGTGCCGCCTCGCATGCGGTGCTGCCGTACGACGAATCGCTCGCGCTGCTGCCTGCTTTCCTGCAGCAGCTTGACATGGAGTCGAGCGGCAAACAAGTGACGCGCGACGGCACCGCCGTCGATTTCGATACCGGCGCCATCATCTGGGGCGCGCCGGGCACCGATGCTCAGCATTCGTTCTTCCAGCTGCTGCACCAGGGCACGCGTTTGATTCCCGCCGATTTCATCGCCGCGTGCGAGCCGCACCATGCGGCGCACGCGTCACATGCCATATTGCTGGCCAATTTTTTCGCGCAGACCGCAGCCCTGATGAACGGTGCGCCGGCGGATGGGTTCCCCGGCAATCGGCCGAGCAATTCCATCCTGATAGAGAAACTGACGCCGCGCACGCTCGGCTTTCTGCTCGCGCTGTACGAGCACAAAGTGTTCGTGCAGAACGTAATCTGGGGCGTCAACGCTTTCGATCAGCCCGGCGTGGAACTCGGCAAGCGCCTGGCAATGAGCATCCTGCCCGCGCTTGAGAACACGGAGCCGGTCGCCGCGTTCGACGCTTCAACCAACGGCCTCATCCATTTCTACAAAGCCCATCGCGACAACTAACTGCAGCAAGGAGAGCAACGATGAACGAAGAAGCCTTCAACATGAGCATCCGCAAATTTCTGAAAACCGTCGGCGTGCGCTCGCAGTCCGAGATCGAGCGCGCGGTGGCCAAAGCCATCGCCGACGGCAAACTCAAGGGCCAGGAAACGTTTCCGGCAAGCATGCGGCTCACGATAGGCGCCATCAGCCTCGACATCAAGCTGGACGGCGAAATACGACTGGAATAGCAGCGCGCATGAAGGCGCGCGTTACAGCTTGAGAAAATGCTCGCGGTAGTACTTGAGTTCTTCGATCGACTCGTAGATGTCGGCCAGCGCTTCGTGCCGACCGTGCTTGGTCATGCCGGCCGCCAGCTCGGGTTTCCAGCGCCGCATCAACTCCTTCAGCGTGCTGACGTCGAGATTGCGGTAATGAAAATGCGCCTCGAACCCCGGCAGGTACTTGACCATGAAGCGACGGTCCTGATGCACCGAGTTTCCGCATAGCGGCGATACGCCCGCCGGGACGTGCTGCTTCAGAAACTCGACTAACGTGGCATCGGCTTCCGTTTCGCCGACGCGCGACGCCTTCACGCGTTCGATAAGGCCCGATTTTGCGTGGGTATTCTTGTTCCATGCGTCCATCGCGTCGAGCACCGCATTGCTCTGATGCACGACCACCACGGGCCCCTCGGCCACGGTGTTGAGCTGGGTGTCGGTGATGACGATCGCCACCTCGAGCACGCGCTCGATCACGGGATCGAGCCCGCTCATCTCCATGTCGACCCAGATCAGATTATTCGCGTCGGCTGCCATAGTTGGACTGAACGAAAAGAAGCGATATTTTGTCACATAACGTATTGATAGGATAATCTTCGTACTATGCAGACATTCAGCATCGTCTTCCTTGCCGCGCTCGCGCTTGCCACCGCTACCAAACTATGGCTCGCGATGCGCCATCTCCACCACATCCGCAACCATCGCGAAGCGGTGCCGGCCGATTTCTCGAACGATATCAGCCTCGACGCGCACCGCCGCGCCGCGGATTACAGTTGCGCCAAGACGCGCCTGGGCATGCTGACGACGCTCTTCGAGTGCGCGTTGCTACTGGCGTTGACATTCGGCGGCGGGCTGCAGTGGCTGTCGGAAGTCGCGGCAGGCTGGTTCGCGCCGGGCGTGGCGCGCGGCGTGGCACTGCTGCTGCTGCTTGGCGCGCTTACCACCGTGCTCGACCTGCCGTTCGCGTGGTACCGCACGTTCGGCATCGAACAGCGCTTCGGCTTCAACAAGATGACGCCGCTCATGTTCGTCGTTGACGGGCTGAAGAACGCAGCGCTCGCGGCGGCACTTGGCATCCCGCTGGTCGCTTGCATCCTGTGGGTGATGGAGCGCGCGGGCGAACTTTGGTGGCTCTATGCATGGCTGATCTGGGTGACGTTCAACCTCCTGGTGCTGATGGTGTATCCGGTATGGATAGCGCCGCTTTTCAATAAATTCGTGCCGCTCAACGATGCGCAACTCAAGGAGCGCATCGAGCGCCTGCTCGAGCGCTGCGGCTTCAAAGCGCAGGGACTGATGGTTATGGACGGCTCGCGCCGTTCCAGCCACGGCAATGCTTACTTCACGGGATTCGGCAAATCCAAGCGCATCGTGTTTTTCGACACGCTCCTGACGCGGCTCGCTGCGGGCGAGGTCGAGGCCGTGCTTGCGCATGAACTGGGGCACTTCAAGCTGCGGCACGTCGTCAAACGCATTGCGTGGACGTTCGCGGCCAGCCTTGCCGGCCTGTGGCTGCTCGCACAGCTCATGAACCAGACCTGGTTTTACGCCGGCCTGAATGTGCAGACGCAATCGACGGCGATGGCGCTGGTCCTGTTCTTCATAGTCTTGCCGCAATTCGTTTTCCTGCTGCATCCGCTGACGAGCTTCTATTCGCGCAAGCACGAATTCGAGGCCGACCATTACGCCGCGCAGCACGCGTCGGTGGGCGACCTTGTTTCGGCGCTGGTTAAGCTCTACAAGGACAACGCCGCCACGCTGACGCCGGATCCGCTGCATTCGATGTTTTACGATTCGCATCCGCCGGCGACGCTGCGCATTGCCCGCCTGCAGGCGATCAGGCTTTGAACGCATACCGTGCCGGCAACCCGCCGATGAAATCGCTATTTGCGGTTGTTGCCGCGCTCGCGCTTCAGGCACCCGCGCTGGCGGCGCCTTTCCCGAAGGCCGATCCCGCCGCCGGCGCCAAGCTGTTCGATGATGCCAAATGCACCGCCTGCCACGCGCAAAGATTCGGCGGCGACGGCAGCGCGGCGTTTACGCGAACCGACCGCAGAGTCAAAAGCGCCGATACATTGCTAAAGCAGGTGCGCGCCTGCGTGACCCAGCTCAACGTGCAGTGGTTTGCCGACGAGGAAGAGCACGTGGCGGCCTATCTCAACCAGAAATATTACAAGTTCAAATGAGCGCCGCCGATCTCGCGCAGAAAAAATGCAAGCCGTGTGAAGGCGGCGTGTCGCCGCTGCAGCCGCGCGAAATCGAGCAACTGCTGGCGCAACTCAAGGGCTGGCAGTTCAGCGGCAACGTGATCACCAGGACCTACGAGTTCAAGAATTACTATCAGACCATGGCGTTCGTGAACGCGGTCGCATGGATCTCCCACCGCGAGGACCATCATCCCGATCTGACGGTCGGCTACGGCAAGTGCAAAGTCGATTATTCGACTCACGCCATCGGCGGCATTTCGGAGAACGATTTTATCTGCGCAGCGAAAGTCGACGCGTTGTTTTCCCTCTAAGAGCCAAGCAACTGCCACGCCAGAACAATTGGCCACAGAAGTGACACAGAGAACACAGAGCAGAAGCCACAATATCATTTCCCACCTTTTCTTTGATTTTGGTTTGACCTCTGTGTCCTCTGTGGCCAGGTTTTTCTGGTTTTATCGATTTGCATTTGCCAGTGGCCGCCACCCTTGAGGGCAAGCACCAGAAAACCGAAGGCGCCCCGCCAAAACGGCATCGTCGTTGCGAGCTACGGCCGCCAGTTCACGGTCGAGCTTGAAAGTGCCGCGCTGATCGCATGCGTCACGCGCGGCAAGCGCACCGACATCGCGTGCGGTGACCGCGTCGCCATCGCCATGACCGCGCCGGACCAGGGCGTCATCGAAACCACCGCGCCTCGCGCGTCGCTGTTCTACCGCTCGGACATCCAGCGCGAGAAGCTGATCGCCGCCAATGTCACGCAGATCGTGATCGTGCTGGCCGCCGCACCACCGTGGCATCCCGAATTGCTCGACCGCTGCCTCGCTGCCGCTGAGGAGGCGGGCATTCCGGCGCTGCTCGCGCTCAACAAGATGGATCTGCCGGCCGCCGCGGCCGCGCGGCAAGCGCTCGAACGTTACAGCGCACTTGGCTACGAAGTGCTGCCACTCGCCGCAAAAATCGATATCGCGCCGTTGCGCGCGCGGCTCGCCGGACATACCAGCGTGCTGGTCGGCCAGTCGGGCATGGGCAAGTCGACGATCATCAACCGTCTGCTACCCGACGCGGCCGCCCGCGTGGGCGAATTGTCCGCTGCGCTGGGCGGCGGGCGCCATACGACAACGCATGCACGGCTTTATCATCTCGATGCCGCGAGCCACATCATCGACTCGCCAGGCCTGCAGGAATTCGGCCTCGTCCACGTCACGCCGGAAAATCTCGCGCATGCGTTCATCGAGTTCCGCCCGCATCTCGGCAACTGCAAATTCAACGACTGCAAGCACCTGACCGAGCCTGGCTGTGCTATCACCGCTGCGGTCGAACGCTGTGAAATCGACGCGCATAGAGTTGAGTCGTACCGCAAGCTTGTCATGCAGTTGATGAAGAAGGCGCAGCGCTGGGACTGAAGTCCACCAAATCGAGCTCGCGGGCGGTGGTTCGCTTGTTGAAAACCAGCTCGGTGTTGGTGGATCGCTCGCTTAAAACCAGCTCGCGATGGTCACCAGCAGAATCAGGAACAGCCACAGCACGAGCGCGCGCCAGATAAGGCCGACCGCCGACTGCAGGTAATCGACGTCGGCGTCGTCGCCATCGCCGAGTTGCGGGCGGTAAACGATGCCGCTTTCCTCGTGCAGCACGCCGCCCAGCTTGACGCCCAGCGCGCCGGCGGCGGCGGCGAGTATGACGCCCTGCGTGCGCGAGCGCCAGGTCGCTGCCTGCTCGCGCCAGCACTCGACCGCGCCCATGAAGTTGCCGGCCATCGCGAAACCGAACGCGGTAAGGCGCGCGGGCAACCAGTCTATGACGTCGAACGCGCGCCGCGCGAAGAGGCCGAACGCGCCGGCCTCTCCTTCTTCCGCGCCGCCCCAGCGATCGCCGAGCAGCGCGGCGAGCCGGTAGCCGAGCGCTCCGACCGGTCCCAGCACGATAAACCACGCCATCACGCCGAATACGTGTCGGTGCGAGCGCATGAGCCCGAGTTCGATGGCGACGCGCGCGACTTCGCCGGCCGGCATTTCCTGCGCGGATACGCCGCGCCAGCGGCCCAGCACTTCACGCGCGCGCGGCAGGTCGCCGGCGCGCAAAGCCAGCACGATATCGTTGTAAAAGTGGCTGAACTGGCGGAACCCGAGGGCGAGATAGAGCACTGCGATATTCCACGCCAGCGCGAGTAGTCCGCTGACCTGGCGCGACACGACATAGACGATCAGCGTGACGAGCGCTACCGGTACCACGGCGAGCAGCCATGAAATAACGCCGTCGCGGTACTGGCCGGCATTGAAATTTTGCGCGATGCGATTCACGTAGCGCGCGAACGCGACGTACAGCCGGTTGCCGGTGCGCAGCGGCTGCCACTGCTCGAGCAGCAACGCGCCGATCAACGACAGGAAGGTCATTTGCGCACGGGTGCCGGCGTAGCGGCCGCTATTTCCAGATAGGCGATTGCGGTGATCTCGACTTCGGTTGCGCCCGCCGGCCGCTGCCATTTCACGCAGTCGCCGACCCGGGCGCCCAGCAGCGCCTTCGCGAGCGGCGACGCCCAGCTGATGCTCCCCGCGGCAACGTCGGCTTCGTCATCACCCACGATTTGGAAGGTGTGGTCTTTCCCTTGCTCGTCTCGGATGGTGACGGCCGCTCCAAAATGCACGACGTCGCGCGGCTGGCCTGCGGTATCAACGACTGTCGCGCGCTCGAGCTGGGTGTTGAAATAGCGCAGATCGCGCTTAACCTCGAGCAGCCGCTGTTTTGCCATCGGCTCGGCGGCGGCGGTCAGGCGTTCGCGCTCGCTTTGCAAATCCCGCAGGCGCGCGCGCAACGCCTCGTGCCCGCGCGGTGTCACGTAGTTGGGCTCCGCGCTGAGCGGGCGTTCCGGCAATTCCGTGGCGGCGGAATCCTCGTCGGATTCTTTGACAAATGCCCGGCTCATAAGCGGTGCTATCCCGGTAAGAAAATTGGACTGCAATAACACTATAAGTTAGCGCGCGCCCGGGCTCAATCTCCGCTACGCGTGCG
>JBDSSV010000203.1:0-7152 GCA_039928535.1 Burkholderiales bacterium | reverse complement strand
CGGGCGGATCGGCACCGACCGCCGTATTGCGCGCCGGCCCTTCGCGTGCCGGGCCCGAATCGGCGAGCCGATTGCGCGCGCCGCTGATGGTGAAGCCCTGTTCGTAGAGCAATTCGCGTATGCGCCGGATCAACAGCACTTCATGATGCTGGTAGTAGCGCCGGTTGCCGCGCCGTTTGACGGGCTTTAACTGCGTGAATTCCTGCTCCCAGTAGCGCAGCACATGCGGTTTGACGCCGCACAGTTCGCTCACTTCCCCGATCGTGAAATAACGCTTGGCCGGGATCGGCGGCAGCGTTTCCTTAGTACTGTGGTTTGTTTCCATTGTTATAGTTTTGCTCAACCATCGCCTTCAGTTTCTGCGACGCGTGAAACGTGACTACGCGACGCGCAGTAATGGGGATTTCCTCGCCGGTTTTCGGATTACGTCCCGGTCGCTGCGGCTTGTCGCGCAATTGAAAGTTTCCAAAGCCTGACAGTTTGACGCCCTCACCGTTTTCCAGTGCCAGGCGCACCTCTTCGAAAAAAGACTCCACCATGTCTTTGGCCTCGCGCTTATTGAAACCGACTTTTTCAAATAGCAAGTCTGCCAGCTCGGCCTTGGTTAAAGTCATATTTTCCCCTTACTCTCGGAGCTTTGCTTGAAATTGTTCTTGTAACACTTTAAGCAACCGCTGTATCGCGGTTTCAGCTTCAGCGTCGGTCAAAGTTTTATGAGTATCTTGCAATAATACCTTAAACGCAACACTTTTTTTATCTGAATCAATGCCTTTGCCGCGATATACGTCAAACAGCGCGACCTCCAAAACTATGCCCGATGCATGCTTTTTCAGCGCTTCCAGCATGGCCAGACTGGTCACTTTTTCGCCGACTTCGACCGAAATATCCCTACGCACCACTGGTTGGCGAGAAAAATCGCTAAATCCCGCTAGCGGACGCGCTGAAAGCAGATCGAGGTTCAACTCAAAAGCTATTGGCGCATAAGGCAAATCGTACTTCTGCCGCAGCCGCGGATGCAGTTCGCCCAGCCATCCCGCAAATTGGCCTTCCAGCGACACCCGAGCGGATCGTCCGGGATGCAGCGCCGGGTGCTCGGCCGCATCAAAAGTGATCAGCAATGGCCCTGCCAGCGTCTCGACATCGGCTTTCACATCGTACAAGTCGACCTGCCGCCTGGGTGCCCCCCACTGTTCCGGCACTGCGCCACCGTAGGCAAGTCCGCCGAGAACTCCGCGCTCCGCATAGCCGCCCTTCGCATCGCGGAAATAACAACGTCCGCTCTCGAATATGCGCACGCGCTCCTGCTGCCGGCTGACGTTCAGCTTGAGGCAATCCACCAGACTGCCGAGCAAGCTCGAGCGCATGACATTCAGATTCGAAGCGATCGGATTCGCCAGCATGACCGGATCGGCGTTGGCGCAAAAGTCCGTTTCCCATACACGGTCGACAAAACTGTAGCTGACGATTTCCTGGTAGTCGCGCGCGACCAGCAACTGGCGCAACGCTGCAATGCTGGCGCGCGACTCACTTGCGGGCAGCATCGCGCCCGCAGCAAGTGGCGCATTGGCCGGAATATTGTCGTAACCGTAAATGCGCGCAACCTCCTCGATCAGATCTTCCTCGATCGCGAGGTCGAAGCGATAGCTCGGCGGCGTCACCAGAAACTCGCCGTCGTGCCGGTCGCATTTGAATCCCATCCGAGCGAACAGCCCGGCGATTTTATCGGCACCAAGCTCTATGCCGAGCACGCGCTGGGCACGCGCCGCCCGCAGGCGGACGGGCTGCCGCAACGGCAGCGCCGCCTGCGCAGTACACACCGGTCCCGCCTGGCCGCCGCAGATCTCGAGCACCAGCGCGGTCGCGCGCTCAAGCGCATGCGCGGTCGCAGCGAAATCGACGCCGCGTTCGAAACGATACGCGGATTCTGAGCCGAAGCCGAGAACGCGTGATTTGCCGGCGATCACCGCGGGCGCAAAAAAAGCGGCTTCGAGCAATACATTCTGTGTTGCCGGCGATACGGCGCTGTCGGCGCCGCCCATGATGCCGGCCAGCGCCAGCGGCTTTGCGGCATCGGCGATGATTAGGAAAGCCGGCGGTAAATCGACTTCCTGATCATTCAATAATTTTAAACGCTCGCCCGCGCGAGCGAAGCGGATCTGGATGCCGCCATCGATGCGGTCCAGATTGAATGCATGCAGCGGCTGGCCCAGTTCCAGCATCACATAGTTCGTGACGTCGACTATGGCGCTGATGCTGCGCACTGCGCTACGCTCCAGGCGTTGTTTCATCCACGACGGCGTCGGCGCATTGGCGTCGACACCGCGCAGAACGCGCCCGCAATAAAGCGGACACGCGTCGCCGGCCTCGAGCTTGATCTCGACGCGGTCGGTCAGGGTCTGCGCGGCTTTTGCCGCGACCGCCGTCACGTTACTGCCGGTGATTGCCGAGACTTCGCGCGCGACGCCGGATACGGACAGACAGTCGCCGCGGTTGGGCGTTGGCTTGATCGTGAACAGCTGATCGTCGAGTTCGAGATACTTGCGAATGTCGGTGCCCACCGGCGCATCCGCTGGCAATATCAACAAGCCTGCCGCGTCATCCGCCATGCCGAGTTCGCGCGCCGAGCACAGCATGCCGTTCGATTCGACACCGCGCACTTTCGCCTGCTTGATGGTAATGCCCGGCAATTGCGCGCCGACCTGGGCAAGCGGCACGCGGCTGCCCTCGCGCACGTTCGGCGCGCCGCACACGACTTGCAGCGGCGCGCCGCCGGCGTTAACTTTGCATACCGTCAGCCGATCGGCATCCGGATGTTTCTGCACGTCGACGACCTCGGCCACGACAACCTTGTCGAATGCCGGCGCCGCGGGCTCGATCGCCTCCACTTCAATGCCGCCCATCGTCAGCGCGTCCGCAAGTTCCCTGCTCGTCAGCGGTGTGGCAACCAAAGACCTCAGCCAGTTTTCAGAAAACTTCATTGCGTGCTGTCGTCCGGCGGTTCAATTGAATTGCTTGAGAAAGCGCAGGTCGTTCTCGAAGAACAGGCGCAGGTCGTTCACGCCATAGCGCAGCATCGAAAGACGGTCGGGACCGAGACCGAACGCGAAGCCCTGGTACTTCTCGCTGTCGATGTTGACGTTGCGCAGGACGTTCGGATGGACCATGCCGCAGCCGCCGATCTCCAGCCAGCCATCACCGAAGCTCATGTCGATTTCCGCCGACGGTTCGGTAAACGGGAAGAAGGACGGCCGGAAGCGGACTTTCAAATCATCCCGCTCGAAGAATTTCCGCAGGAAATCGACGACCACCCCCTTGAGGTCGGCGAAACTCACGCGCTCGTCGATCCACAGGCCCTCGATCTGGTGAAACATCGGCGAATGCGTCGCATCGGAATCGACGCGGTAGACACGTCCCGGCGCGATGATCTTGATCGGCGGCTGGTGCGTTTCCATGTAACGGATCTGGATTGGCGAAGTGTGCGTGCGCAGCAGGTGCTTGCCGTCGTCGACATAAAATGTGTCGTGCATCGAGCGCGCCGGATGGTTCTCCGGCTGGTTCAGCGCGGTGAAGTTGTAGTAATCGGTCTCGATTTCCGGACCGTCTGCGACGGCGAAACCGATCGAATGGAACAACGCTTCGATGCGGGTCAGCGTGCGCGTAACCGGATGCACACCGCCCGCGTGCATGCCGCGTCCGGCGAGCGTTACATCCAGCGCCTCCAGCGCGAGTTGTGCATCAAGCTTTGCCGACTGTATTTTCTGGCGTTGCGCCGCGAGCGCGGCTTCTATCTGCACTTTCGCCGCATTGAAGCGCACACCCATGGCGGGGCGCTCCGCCGGCGCGAGCTTGCCAAGACTCTTCTGCAATTCGGTTAGCGAACCGGTCTTGCCGAGATAACGCGCCTTGACGTGTTCGAGCTGCGCCGCATCCGTGATGCCGGCGAACGACTGCAGCGCTTCCTGAACGATGGTATCGAGTTTTTCCACGCGGGATCCGAAAAAAAAGGAGGCTGCAACATCAGCCTCCTTTTAATCGTCGAATCTGCTCAGACGCCGAGGCTGGCTTTGGCTTTTTCGACAAATTTCACGAACGCGGGCTTGTCCATCACCGCGATGTCCGCCAGTACTTTGCGGTCAACGGTGATCGCCGCTTTTTTCAAGCCGTTCATGAATACGCTGTACGACAAACCGTGCTCGCGCACCGCTGCGTTGATGCGCGTGATCCACAGGCTGCGGAAATCGCGTTTCTTGTTGCGGCGGCCGCGAAAACCTTTCGCGCGCGCTATGACTTTCTTGTGGGCGGCACGCGCGGTGACGCCACGTTTGACTCTAGGCATGGTTCATCTCCTTACGCGTAGGGAAGCATTTTATGCACCGAGTGCTGATCGCTCTCGTGCACGCCGGTGCCGCCGCGCAGTTGACGCTTGCGCTTGGTGGTCTTCTTGGTGAGGATGTGACGCAGGTAGGCGCTGCCGCGTTTGATGCGGCCGCTGGCAGCGACCTTGAAGCGCTTTTTGGCGCCGCTCTTGGTCTTCATTTTAGGCATAACTACTCCTTTTTTCTGACATAGCGCCGGGTGCTTTCAGGAGAAAGTCTTCGGGAACCCGGACAACTACTTATTGACTGCAACTACTTTTTTTCGGCTGCTTCCGCCACCGCTGCTTCGGCTGCGGCGTCAGCGGGCTGCGCCGCTGCCTTTGTTTCTTTCGCTTCTTTCGCTTCTTTCGATTCTTTCTTCACCGCTTCTTTCTTCGGTGCCGGCGCGGCGGCCGGTTTGATGATCGCTTTCTTCGGCGACAACACCATGACCATCTGCCGCCCTTCCATCTTCGGATACTGCTCGACCACGCTCATTGCTTCGAGATCGTTCTTCACGCGCTCGATGAGCCGGATGCCGAATTCCTGGTGCGCCATCTCGCGGCCGCGAAAGCGCAAAGTCACTTTGCACTTGTCGCCTTCATCCAGAAAGCGCGTCAGGTTGCGCAGCTTGATCTTGTAGTCGCCCTCGTCGGTACTTGGCCGGAATTTCACTTCCTTGACGATGATCTGCTTTTGCTTGAGCTTCGCCTCATGGCGCCGCTTGCTTTCGCGATATTTGAACTTGCCGTAGTCCATCACACGACAAACCGGCGGCACTGCCGTCGGCGCGATTTCCACGAGATCGAGCTCTGCTGCTTCTGCCTGCGCATTGGCGGAGGCAATCGTCACGATGCCCACCTGTTCTCCATTGGGTCCGATCAACCGGACTTCCGGAGCGTTTATCTCGCCGTTGATGCGCGGCTCTTTTTCCTGAACTATATGAAAACCCCGCTATATCAAAAAGTTATGCCGCGCGACCCAGCTGCAGCGCCTCATCCAGCAGGCGCCTGACGAAGTCCTGTGTCGGCATCTGGCCGAGGTCTTCGCCTTTGCGGGTCCGCACGGCAACTGTCTGCGCCGCCATCTCCTTGTCACCCAATATGACCTGATAAGGCAGCTTTTGCAGACTATGTTCCCGAATTTTATAGGTTATTTTCTCATTTCTCAAGTCGGATTGAACCCGCAATCCGGCTCGCCGGAATTCCGCGACGACCTGTTCTGCGTAGGCAGACTGATTGGCGGTGATGTTCATAACGACAACTTGCACGGGCGCCAGCCATACCGGCAGCGCCCCGGCGTAGTTTTCGAGCAGAATTCCGATAAAACGCTCCATCGAACCGACGATTGCCCGGTGCAGCATCACCGGTACATGACGCGCGTTGTCTTCGGCCACATATTCCGCGCCCAGCCGGCCGGGCATCGAAAAATCCACCTGCACCGTCCCGCATTGCCACACGCGGCCGATCGAGTCTTTGAGCGAGAACTCGATCTTGGGGCCGTAAAACGCGCCCTCGCCCGGCAGCGTCTCCCACGGCACGCCTTTTTTGTTCAAAGCATCCGCGAGCGCCGTCTCCGCGATGTCCCAGGTATCGTCCGCGCCGACGCGCTTGGCAGGTCGCGTCGACAACTTGTAAATGATGTCGTTAAAACCGAAATCGCGGTAGACGTTGATCAGCAGGTCGATGAAATTCGCCACCTCGGATTCGATCTGGGCTTCGGTGCAGAAGATATGGCCGTCGTCCTGCGTGAATCCGCGCACGCGCATGATGCCATGCAATGCGCCCGAAGGTTCGTTGCGGTGACAGGCGCCGAATTCGCCGTAGCGAAGCGGCAGCTCGCGATAGCTGTGCAAGCCGCTGTTGTAGATCTGCACGTGGCCGGGACAGTTCATCGGCTTGATCGCGTAGTCGCGGTTCTCGCTCGATGTCGTAAACATGTGCTCGTGGTAGTTTTCCCAGTGACCGGATTTTTCCCACAGCAAACGATCGAGGATCTGCGGGCACTTCACTTCATGGTAGCCGTGGTCCTGGTAGATGCGCCGCATGTATTGCTCGACCTGCTGCCAGATCGTCCAGCCGTGCGGATGCCAGAACACCAGCCCCGGCGCTTCGTCCTGCATGTGAAAAAGATCAAGCTGCTTGGCGAGCTTCCGGTGGTCGCGCTTCTCCGCCTCTGCCAGCATGTGCAAATAGGCTTCCTGATCTTCTTTCTTCGCCCATGCGGTGCCGTAGATTCGCTGCAGCATTTCGTTTTTCGAGTCGCCACGCCAGTACGCACCGGCGACCTTCATCAGCTTGAAGACCTTGAGCTTGCCAGTCGACGGCACGTGCGGCCCACGGCAGAGATCGATGAAATCGCCTTCACGATAGAGTGACACATCATCACCAGCGGGGATCGACGCGATGATCTCGGCTTTGTAGTGCTCGCCTATCGACTTGAAAAATTCCACCGCCTTGTCGCGCGGCCATACTTCGCGCGTGACGGGCAGATCGCGCTTCGCAAGTTCCGCCATGCGTTTTTCGATCGCCGCCAGATCGTCCGGCGTGAACGGACGGCTGTAGGAAAAATCGTAGTAAAACCCGTTTTCGATCACCGGGCCTATCGTGACCTGCGCATCGGGAAATAATTCCTTTACCGCATACGCAAGCAGATGCGCCGCCGAGTGGCGAATCAGATCCAGGCCTTCGGGGTTCTTGTCGGTGATGATGGCAAGGTCGCTGTCCTGGTCGATCACGAACGAAGCGTCGACCAGCTTGCCATTCACTTTGCCGCCGAGTGCAGCTTTGGCTAGTCC
>JBDSSV010000202.1:0-7105 GCA_039928535.1 Burkholderiales bacterium | reverse complement strand
TTCTTCGGAGAAGCCGTTGGCCGGCGTGCTTTCGCGGTAATGCAGTTTGCCGACGGCGGTCACCTTGTGGCCCTGCTCGCGCAGGCGCAGCATCCAGCTCGGCACGCGCGCGTCGTAGGCGATGGCGTTGTCCCAGTAGCCGGTCTCGAACGCATAGCGACCCGTCGCCATCGCCGCGCGTGCCGGGCAGCACAGCGCGCTGGTGCTGTAGCTATTGGCAAAACGCGCGCCGCGCGCGGCGAGCTTGTCGAGCGCGGGTGTTTTTACTACCGCGTGGCCGTAGCAGCCCGTGACGGCGCGATTGTGATTGTCGGACTGGATGAAAATCAGATTGGCGGGGGTTGTCATGATTCGTTTCCTAAAAAAGCTATTCACATTTCTCTTCCTCCTCTTGAAGGGGAAGGTGAAATTAGCGCGATGCGCTTAAGTTAATCGTCGAGACGGATATGAGCTTTCCTGCCGAGGTTCGCAATGCGCGCGCGCTCGGCGTGCATGAACGCGGCAAACTGCGCGGGCGATTCGGGCTGCACAGTCGCGCCTTGCTTCGCGATCAGGTCGCGCACTTCCGGGGCTTGCAGCGCCTTGACGATTTCCGCATGCAGGCGCTGCGCGATAGCCGCCGGCGTATGCGCGGGAACGACCACGCCCCACCATTGCGTGATGTCGTAACCCGGGACGGTATCGGCGACCGTCGGCAAATCCGGAATCAGCGGGTCGCGTTTGGCCCCGGTCGTCGCCAGCACCCTGATGCGCCCGCCCTTTGCGTGCGGCATGGCGACCAGCGGTGAGGTAATCAGATACTGTAGCTGGCCCCCCATCACGTCGGTCAACGCCTGCGCCGCGCCTTTGTACGGTACGTGGTTGGTCTTGACGTCAGCCAGCAAATCGAACATCGCGCCGGCCAGATGCGCAGGCGAACCGTTGCCGGCCGAACCATAATTGAGCTGGCCGGGCCGCGACTTCGCAAGCTTCACAAAGTCCGCGACGTTTTCCACGCCCAGGCCCGCGTTAACCGTCATCACGTTGGCGACGGTCGCCATGCGCGTGAGCGGCGCGAAATCGCGGTCAGGGTCATAGCTGAGTTTGGTTTTCAGTGCGGGCAATCCCGCGAACAAGGTCGATGTCGCGGCGATGATGGTGTAGCCGTCCGGTGCCGCCGCTTTGCCGAGCTCGATGCCGATGACGCCGGATGCCCCCGCGCGCACGTCGACGACTACCTGTTGGCCCAATTGCTGCGCGAGCTTGTTGCCGACGATGCGCGATAACACGTCCTGCGAACTACCGGGGGCGCCGGGAACGAGAAAGCGGATCGGTCGATTGGGGTAATCCGCCGCGATGGCACTGTGCACAATCAAGACGCCGGGTATGCAGCAAAGCATGCGCAATAGTTTCACCGTAGAGTCTCCTGATCGATTCGTAAACTCATGGCTTCGCCGCGATTTCATAGACTGCCTGCACCGGCCAATGATCCGAAGGCGCCGCATCCTTAAGATAGAAATGCGGCACCGCTGCCGCGACCGCGCGTGCTTCACGATTGGCGACCAGCCAGTCTATGCATTGATTGACGACGCGATCGCCGGGCTGGATGTCCGCGGTCGGATAGCAGTGGTAAGTCGGCGGCGCCTGCACGCCGAGCGATGCAAAGCAGCTTACATAGCCGGCTTCCTGCAGCAGGCGTGGCGGATGCACCGGGTCGTTCATGTCGCCCATGAAAAACAGCGGCTCGCCGGCGCGGTTCAGGCGCTGCAATGCGGCGATGATATTGCGGATCTGTCCGACACGCGGCGACTGGCCGGTTTCGCATTCGTGCTTGTTGCGCTGGGACGTGAGATGCGCGGTCGCAACCAGCATGCTGCGGCCTAGCTCATGGATTTTCAGGCGCGCCCAGAAGAGTCGGCGGTGGCCGTCGGGAATGCCGACTTCCTCGGCGCCGTGCTCGATCTCGCCGAACAGCGCGTCGCGCCAGTAAATGTTGCTTTCGCTGATCCAGCCCGCGAGCGGGTCGTCGACGCGCTTGTGCGTGTGCAAGGTGTCGTCGATAAACGCGCGGGATTGCGCCTGCAGCTCCTGCAGGCACAGGATGTCGGGATCGAACGTTTCGAGAAATCCGCGCAGCGCGGGGGCGCGCATCTGCCAGCGCTGCATGAGCCAGATGTTGTAGGTGACGATGGAGAACCGCAACGGCAGCATGGGGTCGTTCGCGGCTAGTAGTAAGCGGCCTTCGATCCCGGCGGCGGCGAATAGCGGAACGTGCCACGTTTCATTATTGCATCCTTGCCGCCGACCGCCGCGATTTTCGCGGCCTGGTCGGCCTTCGCGAGCTTGTTCACGGCATCGGGATCGACAACCGCACGCAGCGCTGCTTCGCATTCCTTGACGATCGCCGCAGAGCCTGCGTCGCGGCCGAGATCATTGCGTTCGTTCGGATCGGCGGTGAGGTCGAACAACATGGGCGGCAGGCCTGCGTAGTGGATGTATTTATATTTGCCGTGCCGGATCATAAAAGCGCCGGTCATCGCGCCCGCGGCGTGGTACTCGGAGAGTATCGTGCGCGTGGGTGCGTTGCCCTGTGCGATATCGATCAGCGAATGGCCGGGCAGTTGCGCGTCGCTCGTATCCGTTTTCGCGCCGGTGCCCTCCACCAGCGTCTGGAAAGCATCGGCGAGCATGACTGGCGTGTCGCAGACCTTGCCCTGCGGCACGTCGGGACCGGCGAGGATCATCGGGATGCCGGCGGACTCTTCATACATTGTCGACTTGCCCCACATGCCGCGCGTGCCGAGGTTGTCGCCATGGTCCGACGAATAGAGCACGCGGGTGTTGGCGGCAAGGCCGGTCGCATCGAGTGTGGAAAGAATTTTGCCGATGTTGTCGTCGAGGAACGAGGTGAGTCCGAAATAGGCGGCAATCGCGCGCCTCACCATGGGCGCGTCGAACGGCTCGTCGAAGCACTGGCACAGCCGCATCGCATCGGTGAACGGATGGCGCGGGCGCTCGGATTTGTCGTACATGAGCGGCCACGGCACGTCTTTTTCCGGGTACATGTTGAAAAATTCGGGCGGCGCGATCAGCGGGAAGTGCGGGCACACGAAGCCGACGTACAACACCCACGGCTTGTCGCGGTACTTGGGCGCCTCGTGCGTCAGCCAGTGCTGGGTTTGCGCCGCAATGTCGCGATCGTACTGCGTGTATTCCGATTCGCCGGGCCCGGCTTCGGGGCCAAGCTTCTTCGAGCCTTGGCGCACTGGCAGCTCGTCGCGTATGAGCCCGAGCAGATCGCCGACGCCGTTGACAATATGCATGGGCAGGATCTCTTCGTCGAAGCCGTTGCGCTTGGGATCGCAGTCCTGGTAATGCAGTTTGCCGATGGAGGTGACGCGATGGCCCTGCGCCATCAGGCGGTGGCCCCACGTCGGCGGCTCGCCGTTGTAGGCGATCGCATTGTCCCAGCAGCGGTGCTTGTGCACGTACTGGCCGGTGGCGAACGACGCGCGCGCCGGCACGCAGATCGGGCAATTTGTATAGGCGGAGGTAAAACGCGTGCCGCGCGCGGCGAGCTTGTCGAGGTTCGGCGTCTTGATCTGCGGATGGCCGTAGCAGCCGGTGACGCGCTTGTTGTGCTCGTCCGACAGGATGACGATGTGATTGGCCGCCTTCATTTGTATTTCCTCTGCAAAATTTCGACGAGCGGCACGCCGCTGTCGATGTCGCCTTTGCGCTTGGTGTCGGCGCCGTCGATTTTCTGCGCGACCACAAGCACTTCCGCGGCGCGCGCATACGGAACGAAAGCGATGCCGGCTTCGTCGGCGCACACGAGATCGCCGGGCCGCACGCCGACGCCGGCGATGTGCACAACACCGTTGACTTCGACCGTCTGCATGCGCCATTTGCCGGTGATCGGCGAGAATCCTTTGCACCATACCGGCCACCCCATCTGGCGGTACTGGTCCGGGTCGCGCAAGGTGCCGTCGACGATCGCGCCTATGCAGCCTTCGCGCCGGCTGATGGTCGCCGACTGGCCGCCCATGTTGGAGCAGCCCATCACGCCTTCGATCACTAGCACGTCGCCCGGCGTCGCCAGATTGTGCGCTTCGGTTTCGCCCTGGCCGCTGGCCTTGTCCTGCGCTGCTTTATGGATCTGCGTCGCATGATGAATGTTGCGCACGGTAAGCGCGGGCCCGACGATGCGCTTGCCGCTGTTCACCGGCGGTATGACATAAGCGGGAATCACGCCGACGATGCCGAGCTCGTCGCACGCGTCCGAGATGGTGCCGGTCAGATCGACGAGTGCTTTGAAACCGTCGACGATGGCGGCCGGCAGGCGCGGCAGCTCGGTCATGCGTATCGCGTCGCGCGGGAGTTTGCCGAGGGTTTTCTTGTCGGTCATGGGGAGCGTGCAGGGAGAAGGGCGTCGATTGTAGGCATCGATCCGGCCTTGCGTCAATTTGCGGCATTCGCTATCGTGCAGGACTCCGGATCACTCAAGACAAATTCTCATGGCAAGCAAAAAACGTGGCATGCGGCGCGGGCTCACGGCGTACGGCGACGAGGAGTTCTCGCTGTTCCTGCGCACCGCTTTCATCAAGGCGATGGGCTATACGAACGACGCGCTCGAGCGGCCCATCATCGGCATCACCAATACGTTCAGCGGCTTCAACGCGTGCCATCGCACGGTGCCGGATCTCATCGAAGCGGTGAAGCGCGGGGTTATGCTCGCCGGCGGATTGCCCGTTGAGTTTCCCGTCATCACGCTGCATGAATCGTTCGCGTTTCCGACCAGCATGTATCTGCGCAACCTGATGGCGATGGATACCGAGGAGATGACGCGCGCGCAGCCGGTCGATGCGACCGTATTGATCGGCGGCTGCGACAAAACCGTGCCCGCGCTGCTGATGGGCGCGGCGAGCGCCAATATTCCTTCGATCATGCTGGTGACCGGGCCGATGCTGACCGGCAACCATCGCGGCGAGCGGCTCGGTGCGTGCACGGACTGCCGGCGTTTCTGGGGGCGCTTTCGCGCGGGCGAAATCGACCAGCAGGAGATCGACGAGGTCAACGAGAAGCTCGCGCCGACCGCGGGCACGTGCATGGTGATGGGCACCGCGAGCACGATGGCGCTGTGCACCGAGGCGATGGGCATGATGTTGCCCGGCGGCGCAGCGATTCCGGCGGTGATGGCGGACCGCATACGCAACGCCGAGGCCACCGGCGCGCGCGCGGTGGCGATTGCGAAAGAAGGACTCACGCCCGAAAAAATCATGACGCCGCAGGCGTTCGAGAACGGACTGCGCGTGTTGCTTGCGATCAGCGGCTCGACCAATGCGATCGTGCATCTCGCCGCGATGGCGGGGCGGCTTGGCATCGAGCTCGATCTTGAAGCATTCGATCGCATCGGGCGCGACACGCCGGTGCTGGTCGATTTGAAGCCGACCGGTCAGAACTACATGGAAGATCTCTACCGAGCGGGCGGGCTGACGACGATATTGCGCGAGATCAAGCCGCTGCTGAATCTCGACGCGCTGACGATTACCGGGCGTACGCTGGGCGAAGAAATCGATGCGGCGCCCGCGACACAGCCGCAGGAAGTCGTGCGGCCGTTCAAGAACCCGATTTTCAGGGAAGGCGGCATGGCGGTGCTGCGCGGTAATCTCGCGCCCGGCGGCGCTATCGTCAAGCAATCGGCGGCGACCGCGAAACTGATGCAGCATGAAGGACGCGCTGTGGTGTTCGATACGCTCGAAGACCTGGCAGCGCGCATCGACTCCCCTGATCTTGAAGTGACCGCGGACGACGTACTTGTGCTGCGCAACGCGGGCCCCAAGGGCGCGCCCGGCATGCCCGAGGCGGGTTACATACCGATCCCGAAAAAGCTCGCGCAGAAAGGCGTCAAAGACATGGTGCGCATTTCGGACGCGCGCATGAGCGGCACCGCGTTCGGCTCCATCGTGCTGCATATAACGCCGGAATCCGCCGTCGGGGGACCGCTCGCGCTGGTGAAGACCGGCGACCGCATCAAGCTCGACGTCGCCAATCGCCGTCTCGAACTGCTGGTGTCCGATGAGGAGTTGGCAGCGCGGCGCAAAAAATGGAAACCGGCCAAGGCGCGCGCGGGCGACGAGCGCGGCTACCGCAAATTATTTCTGGACACCGTGCAGCAGGCCGACCGCGGCTGCGACTTCGAATTCCTCGCGCCGCCGGTGAAAGCGCGGACGCCGACTTAGACCTCGCAAGATTCCATTCGCCCTGAAGTGTAGCGGGGGCGAATGCTGGCGCGCGTCGGGTTGTTTGCCAGCCGTGTATGCTTCGATACTTCAGCAGGAACGGCTACAGCAGCGTCCGTTGCTAGTTGATGATGCGCGAAATCCGCGCATCCGCCATGGCCAGGCGGTCGACCAGCGTGGTCAGCAATGCGAACATGATATTGGAGCGACAGGCCACGTTGACGCGCCGCGCAATCGCGTCGCGCGAAAATTCGACGACGATGGCTTCCGTCATTGTTTCGACGGTTGCCTGACGCGGTGTGGCGCCGCCCTTGATATAGCTCATTTCGCCGAAACACTCGCCGGCGCGCAGCACGTTCAGCAGGCGTCCCTGCTTGGTAACTTTGACTTCGCCGCGCGTCAGCACGAAAAGGCTGTCGCCTTTGTCGTCCTCGCGAATGATCGCCTGGTGCGCAGGCACGCGCTGCCAGCGCCCCGCATGCACGAGCTCCCAGATTTCGGGTTCGCTGAAGAGCTTCAGCATTTCAAGCCCGCGCAGGTGCGTGAATTTTTCGCTGTCGGGTATGTTCTGCTGATAAACGGACAGGCGGCCAAGCTGCGCCAGCTCGAGCGCGAAATCCGCCCACGTCGGATAGCGGTCCGCGGGGTTTTTCGCGAGCGCCACCGCCAGCAAGCGCTCGATTTCGGGCGGCAGGCCCTGGCGCAGCCCGCGCATGGGCGCCGGCGCTTGCATGCGGATATTGATGGTGAGTTCCGTGAACGACTCGGCGGTGAAAGGCTTGTGCCCGGTCAGCAATTGATAGAGCACGATGGCGAGCGAGAACATGTCGCTTTTCGGGCCGAGAGTTTCGCCGCTGATCTGCTCCGGCGACATATAAGCCGGC
>JBDSSV010000201.1:0-4516 GCA_039928535.1 Burkholderiales bacterium | reverse complement strand
GTTTTGAATGGCGCGAGCCCGGCTGTTCGATGTGCCTCGGCATGAACGAAGACCAGTTGTCGCCGGGTGAGCGCTGCGCGTCGACTTCGAACCGCAATTTCGAGGGCCGGCAGGGCGCCGGCGGCCGCACGCATCTGGTCAGCCCGGCGATGGCCGCGGCTGCGGCAGTCAGCGGTCATTTCATCGACGTGCGCCAACTCGCTTAGGGGCCGACATGGACAAATTCATTTCGCGTGAAGGACTCGTCGCGCCGCTCGACCGCGCCAACGTCGATACCGATGCGGTCATTCCCAAGCAGTTCCTGAAATCGATCAAGCGCACCGGCTACGGCCCGAACCTGTTCGACGAATGGCGCTATCTCGACCACGGCGAGCCGGGCATGGACAATTCCAAGCGGCCGCTCAATCCCGATTTCGTGCTCAATCAGCCGCGCTATCAGGGGGCGCAGATACTGCTCGCGCGCGAGAACTTCGGCTGCGGCTCGTCGCGCGAGCATGCGCCGTGGGCCTTGCTCCAGTACGGCTTTCAGGCAGTGATCGCGCCGAGCTTCGCGGACATCTTCTTTACCAACAGCTTCAAGAACGGCCTGTTGCTGATCAAGCTCGACGCCAAAATCGTCGACCGCCTGTTCAAGGAAGCTGCCGCGCAGCCGGGCTATCGCCTGGCGATCGATCTCGACGAGCAAAGCGTGACCACGCCCGGCGGCGAAGCGATAAAGTTCGAAATCGATCCGTTCCGCAAGCACTGTCTCAAAAACGGCCTTGACGAAATTGGCCTCACGCTCGAGCACGCCGATAAGATCAAGGCGTTCGAGGCGACGCGGCGCACGCAACAACCCTGGCTGTTCAACTGATTTTTTTCAGAGTGCGCGCGGCGCATCCCTGCGTGGGAATTTGCACGCGCGACATTGGTGGCCGCGGCCACCGAGGTTGAGTCAATGAAAATTGCAGTGCTTGCCGGCGACGGCATCGGTCCTGAGATTATCGCGCAAGCGATGAAGGCGCTCGACGTATTGCGGCGAGACGGGCTCAAGCTCGAACTGGAAGAGGCACCGTACGGCGGGGCCGGTTACGACGCGCATGGCGATCCGCTGCCGCCGTCGACGCTAAAAATCGCGCGCGAAGCCGACGCGGTGCTGTGCGGCGCTGTCGGCGGCCCGCAGTACGATGCGTTGCCGCGCGAGAAGCGGCCCGAGCAGGGCATTCTGCGCATACGCAAGGAACTGCAGCTGTTCGCGAACCTGCGGCCGGCGATGCTGTTCGAGGAACTCGCGAGTGCGTCGTCGCTCAAGCCCGAGCTCGTGGCCGGCCTCGATATTCTGATTTTGCGCGAGCTGACGGGCGATATCTATTTCGGCGAACCGCGCGGGCGGCGCACGAATGCGCGCGGCGAGCTCGAAGGCTACGACACGATGCTCTATTCGGAACCGGAGATACGGCGCATCGCGGACGTCGGTTTTCAGGCCGCCATGAAGCGCGGCAAAAAACTGACGTCGGTCGACAAGGAAAACGTGCTCGAGACGAGTCGGTTATGGCGCGAGGTCGTGAAGGACGTCGCGAAAAAATATCCGCAAGTTGAGCTGTCGCATATGTACGTCGACAATGCGGCGATGCAGCTCGTGCGCAATCCCAAGCAGTTCGACGTGATAGTCACCGGCAACATGTTCGGCGACATCCTGTCGGACGAAGCGTCGATGCTGACCGGCTCGATTGGAATGCTGCCGTCGGCGTCGCTCGATGCCAACAACAAGGGGCTCTACGAGCCCGCCCACGGGTCGGCGCCCGATATAGCCGGCAAGAATATCGCCAATCCGCTGGCAACGATATTATCGGCAGCCATGATGCTGCGTTACACGTTCAATCAGGAAGATGCGGCGAAACGCATCGAAGCGGCGGTGAAAAAAGTGCTCGCCCAAGGCTATCGGACGGCCGATATTTACGAAACCGAAATGCGGCGTGTCGGCACCGTGGAGATGGGCGACGCGGTAGTTGCGGCGATGAAGTAACGCCGTCGTCAACGCGGATGGCGAATACAACGTTAGATTTTATTTGGTCCATGCAATCATGATGCGCACGGGATTTGTCGGTTGGCGGGGAATGGTCGGCTCGGTGCTGCTGCAGCGCATGCAGGCAGAGCGGGACTTCGACCTGATCGAGCCGGAATTTTTCACGACTTCGCAAGTCGGTGGTAAAGGCCCTGCAATCGGCCGCGAATCCGCCCCGCTGAAAGACGCGAATTCGATCGCCGCGCTGAAGGGAATGGACGTAATCATCACCTGCCAGGGCGGCGACTATACGACCGCGATTTATCCGCAGTTGCGCGCGGCCGGCTGGCAGGGTTACTGGATAGACGCGGCCAAGACGCTGCGCATGAAGGATGACGCCGTCATCATCCTTGATCCGGTCAACATGCCGGTCATCAAGAAGGCGCTGGACACCGGCATACGTAACTACATCGGCGGCAATTGTACCGTGAGCTGCATGCTGATGGGGTTGCACGGCTTGTTCAAGCACGATCTTGTCGAGTGGATGACGTGCATGACTTATCAGGCTGCGTCGGGCGGCGGCGCGCAGCACATGCGCGAATTATTGACGCAGTTCGGGCTCGTCCACGCGGAGGTCAAGGACCTGCTGGCAGACCCGGCATCGGCAATTCTCGAGATCGACCGCAAAGTGCATGCGAAGCAGACCAATGGCTCCCTGCCGACGGAGAATTTCCGCGGTGTGCCGCTCGCCGGTAACCTCATTCCGTGGATAGACCAGGACATGGGCACCGGCATGTCGCTGGAAGAATGGAAAGGCGGCGCCGAGACCAACAAGATACTCGGGCGCGGTCCGGCCTATGGTACGCCGGCTACATCGATCGACAGTTTGTGCGTGCGCGTGGGCGCCATGCGCTGTCACAGCCAGGCTTTGACTATCAAGTTGAAGCGCGACGTGCCGCTCGACGAAATCACCGGCATGCTCGCCGCCGCCAACCCATGGGTGCGCGTCGTGCCCAATGAGCGTGAACGGTCGGAACGCGAGTTGACGCCTGCTGCCGTGACCGGACAAATGCATATTCCGGTCGGGCGCCTGCGCAAACTCGCGATGGGCAGGGCCTATCTGTCTGCTTTTACCGTGGGCGATCAGTTGCTATGGGGCGCCGCGGAACCGCTGCGTCGCATGCTGCGTATCGTGCTCGAACGATAGGCACGCGGCGCGAGCATGTCCGGCCGGTGATAAAAATTCGCAACAGTCGCAGGTTTAAGGCATTTGTCCACAGGTTGCGGCAAAGCGCTTCTGGTAAAATAGTGAGTGTCGGCTAGCTAATAGATTCATAAGGTTAGAGGCAAGGTTAGCTTGCAACCCTAACTATTTGATGTTAATTTGCTTGTTGCTGAAAATAACAAGAGGTTGGGCTTTGCGCAAAATCCCATATAAAACATGGTTATGGGCAGGAATTTTCCTGCTGTACCCGTGGGTTGCTCATGCCGCCGGTTTGGGGAAATTCACCGTTTTGTCGAGTCTGGGTCAGCCGCTCTCGGCGGAAATCGACCTGTTGTCGGTACAGAAGGATGAAGTGTCCACGCTGACAGCGCGCGTAGCGTCGCCGGATGCGTTTCAACAAGCCAACATCCAATACAGCCCGGCGTTGATCGGCGTGCGCATGAGTATCGAGCGCCGCAACGATGGCAAACCGTACATAAAAATCATCTCGACGCGGCCCGTCAACGAGCCTTTTCTCTCTGTACTGATCGAATTGAGCTGGGCGAAGGGTCGCTTGGTGCGCGAATACACCGCACTCGTCGATCCGCCAGGATATCAAGCGCCGTCAACGCTAGCGCCGCCAGTCGCGGTTGCGCCTGTGGTCGTGACGCCGATCGCACCCGAAGCGAGGCTGCTTGCGCCAACGCCTCAAGCGGACACAGCACCAGTCGAGCCGGCGCCCAAAGTGTCACCAAAAGCAGCCCGCACTGCGCCCAGCGCGCGTCCCGCGTCGAGTGGCACGGATTACGCGGTGAAACGCGGTGACACGCTCGCTAAAATCGCCGCCAGCGTAAAGCCCGAAGGCGTCACGCTCGACCAGATGCTGGTCAGCCTTTACCGCAACAACTCGGACGCGTTCGACGGCAACATGAACCGGCTGAAGACCGGCAAGATCCTGCGCGTACCGGAAAAAGAACGCATTGCGGAAACCGCTGCGCCTGAAGCAGCCAAAGAAGTTCGCGTCCAGGCGTCGAACTGGAATTCGTATCGCCAGAAGGTCGCCGACGGCGCGGGCTCGGCGCCCGCGCAAGAGCCCGCCAAGTCGGCGGCGAGCGGTAAAATTACCACGACCGTTGAGGACAAAGCCGGTAAAGAAGCGCCCAAAGAAGTATTGAAATTGTCGAAGGGCGAATCGCCGGCCGCGGGCAAACCCGGCAACGGTAAAGCGGTTTCGGCCAAAGATCGCGTGCGCACGCTGGAAGAAGAAGCGACGGCGCGCGAAAAAACGCTGGCGGAAGCGAACGAGCGCGTCGCGCAGCTCGAAAAAA
>JBDSSV010000200.1:0-10042 GCA_039928535.1 Burkholderiales bacterium | reverse complement strand
TCGACAACACCAAAGAGCAGGCCGATGTCATCCTCGAAACCATCGCGCATGAACTTAAAACCCGCTACGGCGTCAAGGACGTGATCATCGAGCGCAAGGAAGCGTTCTCCAAGCCCGCCACGCCGGCGCAGCTCGATGCGATGGCGAAGAGAGTGCAGGTGGCTGCCGCCGCCGTCGGCGGGTGAGGGTCATGCACGTTGTGCAGTGTGCACGACGCAGTGGAGTTCGAAAAACGCGGCATACCCGCGACGGTGTTTCTGACCTCGACATTCAAGAACGCGGCAATCCATTCGTTCCGCGCCAAAGGCATGGACGGCCATCCTTTCATCGAATTGCCGCATCCGATAAGCAACCTCACGCCGGAGCAGATGCGTAAGGTGACTGAAGGCTTCGTCGAGCAATTCGTCAAGCAGCTCACGGATTGAAACGATTTGCATGAATGGTAAAACGCTGCTGAGGTCCGCACCCGTTCGCCCTGAGGTAGCGAAGGGTGGACGGTATATCGCA
Source organism: Burkholderiales bacterium (assembly GCA_039928535.1). GTDB lineage: Bacteria > Pseudomonadota > Gammaproteobacteria > Burkholderiales > SG8-41 > PALSA-1004. Next base: position 9,535 of record JBDSSV010000200.1, on the reverse strand, counting down.
GGCATTTTATTTGCGCTCCATGTTGTCAGTAGCGCAAACGCGCAGGAGTACCCGACCAAGCCCATACGCCTGATGGTACCGTTTGCGCCCGGTGGCGCCAACGACGTCGTCGCGCGCATCGTTGCCATCAGGCTCGGCGAAGCGCTGGGACAACCGGTGGTGGTCGATAACCGCGGTGGCGCGGGCGGCACGATAGGCGCCGATATCGTCGCGAAAGCGCCGCCCGACGGCCACACTTTGCTAATCGCAAGTATGGGGCTCGCGGTCAACGCAGTGCTTTACCCGAAGCTGCCGTACGACACGCTGAAAGACCTGGCGCCGGTGACGATGGTCGGCGAGCAGCCCAACATCGTCGTCGTCCATCCTTCTGTCGCCGCGAAGTCGATGACCGACCTGATTGCGCTCGCGCGTGCCAAGCCCGGGCAGATCAGCTACGGCTCCGGTGGCATCGGCAGCACGAGCCATCTCGTGAACGTGCTTTTCCTGCAGATGGCGAAGCTCGACATGCTGCATATCCCGTACAAAGGCCTGGGGCCGGCGATGACCGATTTGCTCGGCGGCCAGGTGCAGATGTTGATGTCGAACGTATCGACGGCATTGCCGCATGTCAAAGCCGGCAAGCTGCGTCTTCTCGCGGTGACGACCGCGAAGCGCTTCTACATGTTTCCAGAGACGCCGACCGTAATCGAATCCGGGGTGCCGGGCTATGAGAGCAGCGGCTGGTACGGCATGCTGGTCACCGCCGGGACGCCAAAGCCGGTCTTCGCCAGGCTGCATCGCGAAACTGTCGCCGTGCTGAAATCGGCGGCGATAAAAGAGCAGTTCAATGTGCAGGGACTGGAGCCGGTGCCGACGTCGCCGGAGGCGTTCGGCAAGATATTGCGCGCCGATATCGAGAAGTGGGCGAAGGTTATCAAAGCCTCCGGCGCGAAGCCTGAGTAGCGTTATACTTTGCGGCAAATGAACGACATCACGACGCTGCGCCGCATCCTAAGAGAGAACCGCGTCATTGCCATAGTCGGCTTGTCGGCGAACTGGTACCGGCCGAGCTATTTCGCGGCGAAGTACATGCTCGACCACGGCTACCGCGTGATCCCCGTTAATCCGTCTTACCAGGAAGTGCTCGGCCAGAAGTGCTACCCGTCGCTGCGCGATATTCCTGAGAAGGTCGACATCGTCGACTGCTTCCGCAAGAGCGAGGAAATCATCCCGCTTGCCGACGATGCGATCGCGATCGGCGCCAAAGCGCTCTGGATGCAGATCGGCGTCATCAACGAGGCGGCGGCGCAGAAAGCGCGCGCTGCCGGTCTCGACGTCGTGATGGATCGCTGCGTGAAAATCGAGCACGGCCGTTTTTTCGGCGGACTCGGCTGGGTCGGCGTGAATACGGGCGTCATTTCCGCCAAACGCGCGCAGGTGCAGTGACCATTTTTTGGCGTCAGGGAGAGGCGGCATGAAAGCTTGCGGCAAGTACGTTACGTGGGGGCTCATCGCCGGACTTGCCGGGTGGACGATTTTCATCGCGACGCTGACGTACGCGGCGTTCTTCGTGCCCGACATCGCGTCGCACGCGGACCAGATGTTCACACGCCGCACGGGCCTGCAGGCCGGCGGTTTCGTTGCGGGCGCGTGGTTGGCGATCGCCGGGCTCGCGTTGTGCGTCACCGGCTATTTCAAGGAGTTTACGGGCATTAACTGCCTGTTCGCGGTGGTGCCCGCCGCGTTGTATGTCGCCAATCCGTGGTCGTGGCTGATATTTGTGAAATTCCTAGGCAGCTAGCTGCCAAGAGCGTGAGGAGTGAGGCGTGAGGTGTGAGGCGGAAAGCGCAAGGCGCAAGACTGAAGGGCTAAAAGGACGCGCGACAATGTCGCGCCGTTCCCCTCACGCCTCACGCCTCACGCCTCACGGAATTTAAAATGACTGACAGAAAATTCGCCATCGAAACGCTGTGCCTGCACGCGGGCCAGGTGCCCGATGCGGCGACCGGCTCGCGCGCGGTGCCGATTTACCAGACGACGTCGTATGTGTTCGACAGCGCCGATCACGCGGCGAGCCTGTTCAACCTGCAGACGTTCGGCAACGTCTACACGCGCATTTCGAATCCGACCACTGCCATTTTCGAAGAGCGCGTCGCGGCGCTCGAGGGCGGGCGCGCCGGCCTGGCGCTCGCGACCGGCCAGGCAGCGGAAACAACGGCGGTGCTGGCATTGTGCAAGCAGGGCGACGAAATCGTTTCGGCCAGTACGCTCTACGGCGGCACTTATGCGCTGTTCGAAGTCAACCTGCGCAATCTCGGCATCAACACCACCTTCGTCAATCCGGACGACCCGGAAAATTTCCGCAGGGCGATAACGAAGAAAACGAAATTGCTCTACGCCGAAACCATCGGCAATCCGCAGATCAACGTGCTGGATATCGAGCCGATAGCGAAAATCGCGCGCGAGGCGGGCATTCCGCTGATGATCGACAATACGTTCGCGTCGCCGTACCTGTGCCGGCCGATCGAATTCGGCGCCGATATTGTCGTGCATTCGGCGACTAAGTACATCGGCGGCCACGGCACGACGATGGGCGGCGTGATCGTCGAGTCCGGCAAATTTCCGTGGGACAACGGCAATTTTCCCGACATGACCGAGCCGTCGCGCGGCTATCACGGCGTGCGCTTCTTTGAGACCTTCGGCGACTTCGGCTACACGATGAAAGCGCGCATGGAGACGCTGCGCACGCTGGGTGCCGCGCTGTCGCCGTTCAATGCGTTCATGCTGCTGCAGGGGCTGGAGACGCTGCACGTGCGGATGGACCGGCATTGCGAAAACGCGCTTGCCGTCGCGCAATATCTCGAACAGCACCCGCAGGTGTCGTGGGTCAATTATCCGGGACTTAAAAGCAGCAAGTATTACGCGCTGGCGCAGAAATACCTGCCCAAGGGCGCCAGCGCCGTAATGACTTTCGGCATCAAGGGCGGCGCCGCGGCCGGCGAGAAATTCATCGAAGCCGCGCAATTCATGAGCCATCTCGCCAACGTCGGCGACGCGAAGACGCTGGTGATACATCCGGCATCGACGACGCACCGGCAACTGTCGGAAGAAGAGCAAGTCAAGGCCGGGGTCACGCCCGATATGATCAGGCTGTCGGTCGGCATCGAAAATATCGATGACATCATCTGGGATATCGGTCAGGCACTGGCCACGGCACAACAGCGGTGAGCTCGAGCGCCGCCCACACGCGCGAACTCATCGTTGCGCTCACGCTTGCTACGCTCGCGCAGGCGGTAATCTCGATGGCGGTGTATGCACCCGCGGTGCTGGCGCCGGCGGCGCAGGCGGAGATCGGCCTGACTGCGAATTCAGTCGGCATATTCACAGCACTCGTATTCCTGGCGGCCGCGTACGCGGCGCCGCTGGGCGGCGCCAGCGTCATGCGCAACGGCCCGGTGCGGGTGAGCCAGCGCTGTCTGCTGTGGGCGGCCGGCGGCATCGTCTTGTTCGCGAGCGCGGTCCCGCTGGTGATCGCCGCCGGCGCGCTCGCGATGGGACTGGCCTACGGCCCTATCACGCCGGCGAGCTCGGCCATGCTCGCCGCGCGCACGCCCGACCGTCTGCGCAATATCATCATGTCGATACGTCAATCGGGCGTGACGCTGGGCGGCGTGTTTGCCGGCGTATTGCTGCCGGTGCTGAGCGTGGCCTGGGGCTGGCGCACCGCCGCGCTGGTCGTCGCGGTTGTGTGCGTGCTGTTCGCGCTTTTTTTGCAGACGGCGCGGGAACGTTTCGATGCTGAACGCACCGGCACGCGGCCGCCGGGACATGGCTCGCATTTGTTCCTGCTGCGCATGGTTCTCAGGCAGCGCGAGCTGCGCCTGGGCGCGTTCACGTCATTTACGTACGCCGGCGCGCAGATGTGTTTCGGCAGCTTCCTTGTGGTATTTCTGACCGAGCGCACCGGCATGAGCCTCATCGACGCGGGCGCCGCGTATTCATCGGCGATGCTTGCCGGCATCGCGGGCCGCATGGCATGGGGCGGGCTTGCTGACTATTTCGACCGCGCGCGTCTCGTGCTCGGTCTGCTCGGCGTGACGATGACGCTGTGCACGCTCGCCATCACGCTGGTGTCGCCGCAATGGCCGTATGCGGCCGTCATCGCGTTGTGCGCAGCCTGCGGCGCCAGCGCGTTCGGCTGGAACGGCGTCTACATCGCCGAAGTCGCGCGCATCACGTCCGGCGAAAACGTCGCGCTGGCGACCGGCGCAGTCATTACGTTCAATTTTCTCGGCATCGTGGTCATGCCGGTCGTGTTCTGGCTGACGGTTGTGCTAACCGGCAGCTATACGCCGGCATTTGTGTTGATAGGCGTGGCGACGCTTGCGGGCAGCCTGCCTTATTTTATGTTCGCGCGTTTTCGCACGACGGAGCCGCGATGAAGGTGATGTTGACACATGTTGTATTCAAGGTGAGCGGCGTGCCGGCGCAATTGCCGGCATTCGATGCGCGGTTGAAATTGCTGTTTGCCGATCAACAGATCGCCAGCGACTGCGACGAGGCGCACGCCGCCGATGCCCTGCACTACGACTTCAAGGTGCAGAGCGGCATTCCGTTTCCGCCGTTCGCGATCGCGTCGGGTGAGTTTCCCGATCTCACGGTGGAGGCGGATTGGGTTGCCGCCGGCAGCGGCGTTCACGGCACGGCGATCATCAAGCGCGGCGAGCTGACGGAAAAGTTGATCGAAAACGTGGCCGCCGTCGACGCCGATCAGGCGATTGCAATACGCGTCAACGCCGACGGCTATCTTGCACTGGCGCTGACCGCCATACGCACCGGCAGCGATGAGTGCTGCGGCTACATGCTGACTGGTGCCGAGGATGCGCTGTTCCGTATCGCGCGCGATGCGGCCGACGGCACGGTCGAGCTGTGGGCGACGCAGGGCACGGCGGAATGGAGCCGCGCCTGGCGGCTGTCAGCCGCCGGCACCGGGGACTATGAGGAGATCGAGCCGGCGCAGCCGATTGCCGCGGCCGACTACCGCGAGTTGACGCAACTCGCGCAGGAATTCGTCGCGCGCTGGATCTGGTTCGGCGACGGGCCGCGCGAGGAGATCGTGATCGAGGCCGAGCGTTACGCGCGTCTCGGCTACGCGGTTAACGATGCGAATGTGAGATCGGCTGCGCTGCATCGCATCCGGGGCGGCGCCGAAAACAGCGGCGAAGGCATCAGCTATAGCACACTGGCCCCCGAGATCGCCTGGATCGAGGACGCAATCGCGCGCTGCTGGCCGGGCCAGCGCTGAAGAGCCCGCCGGTCGCGCGCGTTCAGCATGCTGTTCAATTCCTACGTTTTTGTTTTCCTGTTTCTCCCCGTCACGTTCGCCGTTTTTTTTGCCATCGGCCGCTACAACGCCAGGGCCGCGGCAGTATGGCTGTTGCTGGCCTCGCTGTTTTTCTATGCGTGGTGGAAGCCGGCGAACTTGCTGCTGCTGCTGAGTTCGATACTCTTCAACTACACCGTCGGCGTCGAACTCGCGCGCACCCGCCTCGGTGATGCCTATCGCAAACGCATGCTGGTGACCGCGATCGCGGTCAATCTGGGTCTGCTTGCCTGCTTCAAGTATTCGGCGTTTATCGCGACGGGTTTTGCACCGCTCGCGGCTCTGGAATTGCCGGAGCTCGCGCTACCGCTGGGAATTTCGTTTTTCACGTTTACCCAGATCGCTTTTCTGGTCGATGTCTACCGTCATCAGGCGCGCGACTACAGCCCCGTCCACTACGGGCTTTTCGTCACCTACTTTCCGCATCTCATAGCCGGCCCGATACTTCATCATCGCGAGAGGATGCCGCAGTTCGCGCGGCCTGCGATCTATCGCCCGCACGCCGCGGATATCGCGAGCGGGCTCACCATATTTGCGATCGGACTGTGCAAGAAGGTCATCGTCGCCGACTGGATCGTCGCGCCGCATGCCAACGCCGTATTCGGCGTCGCCGCGCAGGACGGGGCTTTGCCGTTGGTCGACGCTTGGGTGGGCGCGATCGCTTTCGGGATGCAGATCTATTTCGATTTTTCGGGCTACTCGGATATGGCGATCGGCTTGTCGCTGCTGTTCGGCATTCGTTTGCCGGTGAACTTCAATTCACCGTACAAGGCCGAAAACATCATCGACTTCTGGCGGCGCTGGCATATGACGCTGTCGCGGTTTCTGCGCGACTATCTCTACTTTCCGCTGGGTGGAAATCGCCACGGCCGTTTGGCACGCTATCGTAATCTGCTGGTGACGATGGTCCTAGGCGGCCTGTGGCACGGCGCGGGTTGGCATTTCGTGATCTGGGGTGGGCTGCACGGGATTTACCTCGTCGTCAATCATCTGCATCGCGAATGGCCAGGCACATCGAGCGCGAAGCGCGCTGGTCGTGCGCGGCGCTTGTTGAACTGGCTCACTACATTTGTCGCGGTGACGATGGCGTGGGTATTTTTTCGTGCGGACAGTTTCGGCACCGCGCTGCTTCTGATTCAGGGCATGCTGGGCCTGCACGGTTTTGGCTGGCCTGCGCAATGGTGGTCGACTGTCGGGGCGCGCGGCGAGAGCTATCAGGGTGGACTGGCTGCGGTGTGCGCGCTCGTGGCGCTGGTGGCATTCGTGCGTGTCGCACCGAACACCCAGCAAATCATGGGGCGTTTCAACCCGGTACTGGCGGACGGCGCGGCAGCAGACGATCGCCCGCGCTGGTACCACTGGCGCCTGACGGCGTTCTCGGCGCTGGCGGCGGCGATGCTGTTGGCCGTTTCCATTGCAAGATTCAACGATGTCACCCCTTTCCTCTACTTCCAGTTTTAGCCCGCGCAGGTATAACGCGGTCGTGCTGGGTGCAGCCGCGTTATTGCTGATCGCGATCGCGGCGGTCTCCAGCCTGGGCTACAAGACGGGGAAGGTCGCCTTCCCGTTCTTCGAGCTTTACCTGTTTCAGCGCGCCAAGGTAGACGCCGCCGGTGAAATGCACACGGTGTTCGTGGGCGACAGCTCGCTCGGCAACGCCATCGACGCGCGGATGTGGGCGGTGCGCACCGGCGAGCCGGCTCTCAATCTCGCGCTGACGGGCGCGTTTGGCTACGGCGGCTCGTTGAACATGATCCGCCGCGCACTTGCGCACGGTGGTTTGCGCCGCGTCGTCGTCATGCAGACCCCAGACATGCTGACGCGTGGAATTTCCTATCGCGGCTATCTGCTCACGTCGGACCGCCTTTTTCCGCTTGGCGCGGTGCCATTGAGCGTCATGGTGGACACGTATCTCAGTCTCGATACGGCGCTATCGGTAGTGACGAAAATGTACTCGCGGAGCGCGCCGCCCGCTGTCGATCCCATCAGGGACTACATCGAGCAGTCGCGTCCGCTGTCGGCGCGGCCGGCGTTCGTGCGGCGCTATCGCGCGCTGCGGCTCGATACGGCCGCGATCGTGCCCGGCGGCCTGCACTATCTGCACCAGATTGCGGCGCTGTGCCGGGCAGAGAAGCTCGATTGCGTTTACGCGCACGGGCCGATACTCGATGTTTATTGCGCGAGTTCCAGCGATTATTTCAAGGCGGCCAACGCGTTGATTGAATCCACGGGGCTGCGCGTCGTGGCGGGAACGCCCGTGTGCATGCCCCTCGCGGAAGCAGGCGACAGCGAGGACCACGTGCGGCCGGACCTGCGGGCCGGTTACACGAAAGAATATCTGGACCTGATAAATGACTTTGCGGCAGCGCGCAGCCGCTGAGGCAATCTAAGCGAGCACCGCCGGCAGCTGCGGCGTCAGCGCCGCGCGTTCAGCCGTGGCTTTGCCGTTCAGCGCGAAGCCAGCCAGCTTGCCCGCAGCGTCGTGGAACAGCGATTTCACACCTTCTTCATCGGCCGTTACAGTCCACTTGCCTTCAACGCCGGTAGCCGGCGGTGAAACGATGGTCGGACACGCCGGCGTTTTGACCAGCACGGGCATCGCGGGATAGCTGAGCGTCGTCGGTTTGCCGGCGAGCGTGGCGGCAAGCGCGCGCGCGGCGTGCATGATGGGCATCACGTACGGGAGCACGAGCCCGTCGACTTCTGCGCAATCGCCGAGCGCATAAACATCAGCGGCGCTCGTCTCGAGCTGGCGGTTGACGAGGATGCCGCGTTCGGTCTTGATGCCGGCCGCCTGCGCAAGCGCGATGCGCGGCCGCAATCCGACAGCCGATAAAACCGTATCGACTTCGAGATGGTCGCCGTTGGCGAGCGTGAGGCGCAGCCTGTCGCCGCTGCCGTCGATGGAGGTGACGCTCGTACCCAGGCGCCAGTCGACGCCGATAGCGGCGAGCTTGCGTTGCATCATCGCCGCACCCGCGGGCGGCAGCAGCCGCGACAGCGGTTGAGGGGCGATGTCGATGACGCAGACTTTGAAGCCGCCGCTCGTGAGATCGTTCGCGAACTCGCAGCCGATCAGTCCGCCGCCGATCACGGCGACCGTCTGCTTGCCCGCGATTTCCGCGCGAAAGTGCGTGTAGTCCGTAAGGTCGTTGACCGTCAGCACGCGCTCGGCCGCGTCGCCCGCGATCGTGAGCTGAATCTGGTCGGCGCCCAGCGCCAGGATTAATTTCGAATAGGGCAGCGTTTCCTGATAAAGCTGCACCGCATGCTGTGCCGGCTCGATCGCGGTGACGTGCACATGCGCGCGCACCGTCGCGTTGAGCTGCGTGCTCATCTGGTCGGCGGTATTCATCGCGATCGCTTCAGGCGCCTTGCCGGAGCCGAGCGCGCTCGACAGCATCGGCTTGGAGTAGAAATGCGCGCTGTCGGCGGCAATCAGCGTGAGCGGGATTTCCTTGTCGAGCTTGCGCAGTTCGCGCGCGACGTTGTAGCCGGCAAGTCCGCTGCCGACGATGACGATTGGGTCCATGGTATTGCTTTCAATCGATTCAAAAAAAACCGCCGGTCGTGTGACCGGCGGATAGTAGCCCTATTTTATCAGGCATCGGGCTGCATAATGACTGCCTGCAGCACACGGACCTTCATTCTGAGGTCACGCAAGGTCGAAACGGTCGAGATTCATCACCTTTGTCCACACGGCCACGAAATCCCCGACAAACTTCTTCCCGGCGTCGGCAGTCGCATAAACTTCGGCGAGCGCGCGCAACTGTGCGTTCGAGCCGAAGATTAGGTCGACGCGCGTGGCGGTCCACTGCAGTTCGCCCGTCTTACGGTTGCGACCTTCGAACTTGTCCGTCGCGGCCGAGACAGGCTTCCACTCCGTGCGCATGTCTAGCAGGTTGACGAAAAAGTCGTTGCTCAACATGCCTGGCTTGGTGGTAAAGACACCGTCCTGCGTCTGACCGAAATTAGTACCCAGCACCCGCAGGCCACCCACGAGCACGGTCATCTCCGGCCCCGTCAACGTCAGCAGTTGCGCCCGATCGATCAGCAGTGCCTCTGACGGTACGCTGTAGCGCGTCTTCTGGTAATTCCGAAAGCCGTCTGCGATCGGCTCGAGCGGAGCAAACGAGTGCACGTCGGTCTGCTCCTGCGACGCGTCCGTACGCC
>JBDSSV010000199.1:0-3669 GCA_039928535.1 Burkholderiales bacterium | reverse complement strand
TACCGCGAAGGACGCAAAGGACGCGAAGGAAAAGCAAAAGGCAAGGAAATTCGGATTCAACTTGTATGCGACGGCCGTATATGCTGGTTTCTCAGCAGATACGCATTCTGCGCCGATATGTTTCCTTTTGATTCCGGTTTCCCTTTGCGTCCTTTGCGTCCTTTGCGGTTTAAGATTTTTATTTGCCTTTGAACTGCGGTTTTTTCTTGTGAATGAATGCGTCGATCCCGGCGCGGTAATCTTCGGTTTTTAAATAATCGAAGTTCGCGTCTCTTTCCGCGGCGGTTAGCGGCGGCGCGCTGACGGTCAGGCGGCGGATGAATTGCTTATGCCAGCGCGCGACCAGCGGCGCTCCATCAGCGATACGCCGCGCAGTCGCATACGATTCGCGTTCGGCATCGGCGTCAGGCACAACCCGCGTCAACAGGCCTTTCGCAAAAGCTTCCTTCGCATCCCATACGCGCCCTTCGAGCAGGATTTCCGCGGCCACTGCGCGGCCCGCCAGAGCGAGCAGCCCGGCGAGCTCGTCGTAGGCAATGGCGAAACCCAGCCGATTGATCGGCACGCCGAACCTGCCCGACGCGCCCGCAATGCGCAAATCGCAATTGCACGCGATTTCCAGTCCGCCGCCGACGCACGCGCCCTTGATCATCGCCACCGTCGGATGGCGGCACTCGCCGACGGCCTTCAGCACGCCGTTCACATAGTCGTGGTGATAGGTTTTCGCCTGTTCCAGCGTAGCGCGTTCGGTGACGAATTCCGCGAGGTCGGCGCCCGCCGCAAATGCCTCGTCGCCCGCCCCGCGCAGGACGACGCAGCGCAAGGTATCGTCGGCCGACAGCTCGCGCAGCGCGCGCGCCAGCGCGCGCCACATCGCGATGGTCAGCGCGTTGAGCTTGCCGGGATTGTTTAGCGCGACGGTGGCGATGTCGCCTTCGCGCGTGACGTCTATGGAGGACAAGGGCGTTTTTCGAAAAGCTTATTTTACGGTTTCGCGCTGCGTTGCGGCTAACGGAGATAATTGAGCACGACGAGCGAACCCGCGCCAACGCCGACAGCGAGCAGCAGATTGCGGCGAAACAAATAATAAGCGGCGAGTCCAAGCATACAGGCCAGCAGCCGATGCCAGACCAGGCTGGTCGCCAGCAGGCCGCTCGGCAGCACGATGATGCGCATGACGAGGCCGGCAATCATCGAATACGTTACGCAGGTCACCCACGTAAAGAGGTCGCCGTGAATGGAAATGCGACCGGACAGCAGCACCCCCAGGCCGCGCCACATGTAAGTGCCGAGCGCGCACAGCAGCAGCAACAGACCGATATCACTCACGCGGCCGCTCCCAGGCCCGGTTGAGGCCGAAAGCCAGCGTGCCACCGATGAAGCCCGCCAGCAGCACGCTCCACTGCGGCGTCAGCTGGTACAGGAGCGGGCCCGCGATGCCGCCGCAAACGAGCGCGATGGCCGCCATGCGCGTGCGCACTTCGACGATCAGGAACACGAAAAAATAGACCGGTGCCAGAAACACCATGCCGATCCGCATCACCTGCGGGATGGACTCCGCAATGTAATAGCCGATCGCACTGGCACCGACGCCGATCGCGATGAAGCCGGCCGCCAGTCCGCATAGATAATCGACGCGCTCCGCAGCCGGCAATTCGGGCCCGCGGCGCATGCAGATGATCCACGAGCTCATCGCTATGCATTGCGCCGCCGCGTAGTAAACCCATGGTCGGTGGCTGCGGTCGCGGATCACCGGCATCAGCGTGACGGCCATCGGCAGGAAACGCGCATTGGTCAGCATCACGGCGAGCAGGATCGCGATCAGCGGCGCGCCGAGCTGCCACATGTCGACCATCACGAGCTGCCCCGGCAGCGCCCAGATGGTGACCGTTGACGCGATGACTATCCACAGCGGAATGGCGCTCGAATAGGCGAGCGCGCCGAAACCGATATAGCTGGCGGCGAGCACGCCGCCCGGCACGCCGAACGCTTCGCGCACGCCGGTGCGGAAGGCGGCGGCATGCATCCGGTCAGGCCGCCGCCGCGCTATTGGTGCGCGAACATTTTCTTGCCGGCGACCGGCAGTTGCGCGGTCAGGATGTCGCCCGACAAAGACTCCGTGATGTAGAGCGTTTTCAAGTCGGGGCCGCCGCACGCGATGTTCGCGAGGTGATGATGCTTGTGATCTGCCGAATGGATCAGGTGGGTCGGCAGCATGTTGTTGTCAAAGCGCCAGATGCCGACGCCGAGCTGGCACACGAGAATGCCGTTTTCGGAATCCATCTCGACACCGTCGGGCCCGCCGACGCCGCCCGACAACTGGATGGCAACGCCCGTCTTCGAAATCGTGCCGTCCGCCATCAGCGGCAGGCGCCAGATTTGCTGCGAGCGCGTGACACCGACGTAGACATGCTTGTCGGTCGTCGACAGCGTGATGCCGTTCGGGCTCGGCACGTTGTCGCACAAGCGGTCGAGCCGGCCCTTCGCATCGAGACGGTAAACGCGCCCGGTCGGGTCGGCAATGCCGGTCTGGCCCTGATCGGTGAAATACAGGTCGCCATTGGCGGCGAAGTGCAAATCGTTCAGGCCCTTGAAGCCCTCGCTGAACGCAGTGCGCAAGACGGTTTCGAGCTTGCCCGTTTTCGGATCGAGCACGAGCAGGCCTTCCTTGTAGTCGCAGATGAAAATGCGGCCGTCCTTGTGGATCTTGAGCCCGTTCGGCCAGCCGTCATATTGCGTGACCAGCTCCCAGTCTTTTTTCGGCGTGATGCGGAAGATGCGGCCGAACGGAATATCGACGAACCACAGGTTGCCTTCGCGATCGAACGACGGTCCCTCGAGAAAACATTCGACTTCGGCGTTCTGCCGGTTCGGGTCCGACCAGGTCGAGCGCGACTTCTTGCGAAACTTGGCCGGCATCGACATGAAGACTTCGGTCTTGATCAACTGCAGCGGCTGAAACGGGTTGAACATGTTGCGTCCTCGGTCTATGGGGGCAATACAGACAGCGCGAGGTCGTAAGGCTAACGTTAAACACGCGGATTGCCAACCCGCGACAAGCGCGCCGGTTGACATGGCGTCGCGTTGGGAGTTACGGTGCATGGATAAACGAAACGCGCGGCACCAACTCCCGCGCGTTTCGCGTCACCCATCGAGGAGAAATCATGCAACGATCATTGCTCGCCGTCGCCGTCGCTCTCGTCACGACCTGCAGTTACGCACAGGATTTCCCCGCGCACGCAATCAATATCATCGTGCCGAACCCCCCCGGCGGCATGAATCAGATCCACGCGCAGCCATTGGGTGCGGTGATGGAAAAGCTCTACAACCAACCGGCGCCGGTGCTGAACAAGCCGGGCGGCACCGCCGCTGCGGGCACCGCGTTCGTCGCCAACCAGTCGCCGGACGGCTACAACGTGCTCGTTACCACGCCGAATCTGTACCTCGCGATTGAAAAGGACAAGATTTTCGGCATCCAGACGCCGTACTCGCTCGCGCAAATCGCGCCTATCGCGCTGCTGAGCGCCGACCCGCTGATGATGGTCGTGTTGGGCGAGTCACCGATCAAGTCGGTCGCGGAGCTGGTGGCTGCGTCCAAGGCGCGCCCGGGCGAGATGTCGTTCTCATCGTCCGGACCCTACGGGATCACCCATGTGCCGCTGGCAATGT
>JBDSSV010000198.1:0-5534 GCA_039928535.1 Burkholderiales bacterium | reverse complement strand
TTGAAAAGTTTATAATCGCCGAAATCGCCAAATGGTCGCGCGTCGTCAAGGCAGCCAACGTGCGCGCGGACTAGCGTCGAATCCCTGTCTCATTTTTCAAAGATCGCCATGAATCCTCAAGATTACGACCTCGACGCTTTCTGGATGCCGTTCACGGCCAATCGCCAGTTCAAGGCGAAGCCGCGCATCTTCGTGTCCGCGAAGGACATGCATTTTATTACCGACGACGGGCGCGAAGTGCTCGACGGCATCGCGGGTCTGTGGTGCGTCAACGCGGGCCATGGCCGCAAGAAAATCGTCGAGGCGATCCAGAAGCAGGCCGGCGTACTCGATTACGCGCCGCCGTTTCAGATGGGCCATCCGCTGCCGTTCAAAGTCGCCACGCGCCTGAAGCAACTCCTGCCCGGCGATCTCGACCATGCGTTCTTTACTAACTCGGGCTCGGAAGCTGTCGACACCGCGCTGAAAATCGCGCTCGCTTATCATCGCGCGCGTGGCGAAGGTCAGCGCCGCTGGCTGATCGGGCGCGAGCGCGGCTACCACGGCGGCAATTTCGGCGGCGTGTCGGTCGGCGGCATGCCGGCCAACCGCAAGGCATTCGGCAGTCTGCTGCCGACGGTCGATCATATGCAGGCCACGCACGATCTCGAGCACAATTCATTCAGCCGCGGCCAGCCCGCATGGGGCGCGCATCTGGCGTATGAACTCGAGAACCGCATCATTCCGCTGCACGATGCTTCCAATATCGCCGCCGTAATCGTCGAGCCTCTGGCTGGTTCGGCGGGCGTGCTCGTGCCGCCTAAAGGTTATCTGGAGAGACTGCGCCAGATTTGCGACAAGCACGGCATCCTGCTCATATTCGACGAAGTGATTACCGGTTTCGGCCGGCTCGGCGCCTCGTTCGCCTGTGAGAAGCTCGGCGTCATTCCGGACATCCTGTGCCTCGCCAAAGGACTCACCAACGGCAGTGTACCAATGGGCGCCGTCATGGTGCGCAAAGGCATCTACGACAAGATGATGGCCGCCGCGCCGGAAAATACGATAGAGCTATTCCACGGCTACACCTATTCCGGGCATCCGCTCGCGTGCGCCGCGGCGCTGGCAAGCCTCGATGTCTTCGAAGAAGAGCAGTTGTTCAAGCGCGCCGGTGATTTAGCCCCCTACTTCGAAGACGCCGTGCACAGCCTGCGCGAGTTGCCGCATGTCGTCGACGTACGCAACATGGGCATGGTCGCCGGCATCGAGTTGGAACCGATTCCCGGCAAACCGACCGCGCGCGCGTTTGAAGTCTTCGAGCGTTGTTACGAGAAAGGCGTGCTCGTACGAACGACCGGCGACATCATCGCGCTATCGCCGCCGCTGGTCATCAGCAAGCCGCAGATCGATGAACTCGTGGGCACGCTCGGCGGCGTGCTGCGCGACATGGGGCGTCAGTAAATCCCGGTGACACAGGTAGAACTGCATTGGCCATACTGGACACAGAGATAGGCGCACCACCAGATTTCAAATTTCCAAGTGATCTTGATTTATAGTAATCGAGACTTGTTCTGACAAAAGACATCCGAATGCCTCGGAGTTTGAACTTGGCTTGCGAAGTTCCGATAACGGGCGATTTTCGTCTGGAAGCCAATGGTCGGCAGTCGGCCAAGTGAGATTGCCGCAGGTTTCGCAAGGTGTAATAGTGATACTGACATGATAAATCAATGTTATGGCCGGACGATTACTCATACTTAAGGCCGGCTTCGCGTCAAACAACAATTTGATCCGCAGCTTGATGGCCGGCGATTCATCATTGCATATCGTTGGCTGCCACGAAGATCAGTTTATTCTAAAAAAATCGTGCGCGGCTCGAAACTATCTGATCCCCGCTTCCGCCGAATCTGAATTGCCGCACGTCCTGAACCGGATCATAAAGAACGAATGCATAGATCTGGTCATTCCGAATAGCGATGCTGATGTCGGCACAATTTCTTCGCTGAGGGACGCACTGTCTTGTCGAGTTTTTCTTCCGCGCAAGGAAATTATTAAACTTTGCCAGGATAAATATGCGCTCACGACTTTTTTGCGTCGTCGCGGGATTCCGGTTCCGTTGACGTATCGGGTAAATAACCTGAAGCAGATTGATAAGTTGTTTTTCCGCTTTACACTGCCCGACCGCTTATGGTGCCGTATTCGCAAAGGCACCGGGTCATGGGGAGCAATCCCCGTTACGAGCCCCGAGCAAGCCCGAAGCTGGATCAAGTATTGGCAGGAAATGCGGGCAATCCCGCCTGGGTCGTTTACGCTGTCCGAGTACCTTCCCGGCCGCGATTTTTGCTTTCAGGGCCTGTGGCGGAAAGGCAAGCTTATTCTGGCCAAGACTCATGAACGTCTGTCCTATCACGTGACCGGGGGCAATCCCAGCGGAACATCATCTACCGCCGCAGTTGCGAGAATGGTTTTCGCTCCCCGCGTCGCCGAAGTCTGCGTCAAAGCAATACGGGCACTCGATCGCGCGGCGTCGGGAGTCTTCTTTGTCGATCTGAAAGAAAATGTGTACGGGGAGCCGTGTGTTACGGAAATCAACGCCGGCCGCTTCGCGAATGTGCCGACCATTCACGATGCGGCAGGAAAATACAATATGGCGATAACTTATGTTCGTCTGGCTCTTGGTAAACGGGTCAAAAGCCACGGAGTGTGCCGCTTCCGGGATACCTGTTACGTACTGCGGGATATAGACATGCTCCCCAGGGTTATCCGGGCACGCGAACTGTCGCAAGGTTTCGAGGATGCAAGAGGATTGGGTAACGGAGCGCTCATACGAGGATAAACTTCCATGACCCGTTCAGGAGGGCCTGATCCGGTGAAGCTTTGGGTATGTCGGTCCGAAAAAATCCGGCGAAACCCTTTGATTATGCAACGGCCCCGCCCATATATTCGCAAGGAACTTGCTACCTTGCGGGAGCCTATGCAATAGGCATAGACTTACATTGCGATTACCTAGCGATAGGGGGCGGTCGTCACAGGGCAGACGGCAACAGCTGGCGACATTTCTAATCTGTTTTTGAAAAGGAAAAAACTGTATGTCATGCTTTATCATTCTTGGCTATCCAAAGCGAAATAGCATTCGTGCGGTGCTCACGGTCACGGGCACTTTGACTTCTTCGACGAGATTAAACCTGACAAAAGATCTGCAGACGCTGGCGGGCAATTACGGTTTAAAGTTTAAACAAGTCACTGCGCTGGCCACGGCGAAGTCAAAAGGTAAAGCCAAGAAGTAGCGCGTGCTCGCGCGGTTAGTTGATGGTCCGGTTTACCATTAGCCGGACTGATTCAGGAATTGTTATTTCGAGCGTCCGCGCGGTCGTGAGATTGACCGCCAGCTCGAAGCCAGTTGCCAGTTCGACGGGCAGGTCGGCGGGCTTGGCGCCGCGCAGGATTTTGTCCACGAAGAAAGCCGCGCGCCGATAGCGGGAGGGGAAGTTTTCGCTGTACGCGACCAGGGCCCCGGCTTCGACGAACCGCACGTCTCCGCACATCATGGGTAGCCGGTATTTGAGTGCCAAAGCCGCAACCCGGAAACGGTTAACGACAAAGATCGCATCGGCTTCGACGATGATGGCGTCTATTCGGTTGCGCTTCGCGGCCACGAGCGCGGCCTCGAATTCCCAGAATTCCGTTACCGGGATGTGGTCGAGCGTTACGCCGAGGGCGTGTCCAGCCGTGTTATATGCATCAATAAGGATGGGTTCGAGCTTGATCATGCCACTCGCAGAATAAAGACGCACCGCCCGCGAAGCGCCCGGTTGAATTTCCTTCAACAACTGCAATCGTTTAGGTCCCAATTCCTGCGCCATAATGGCCATTCCGGTGACATTGCCGCCGGGCCGAGCAAGGCTTGCGATGACTTTCTGCTCGACCGGATTCGCGATTGAACCGAACACGATCGGGATGCTACTGGTCACTGCTTTTGCTGCCTGGGTAGAAGCAGAGCCCGTGGTCACAATGACATCGACATTTTCGCGTACGAACTCGGCCGCATAATCCGCAAATAGCTCATCGCGGCCACCGCTCGAGCGAACGCGGATTTCAATGTTCTTGCCTTCGGTCCAGCCCAGTTCCTGCAGCGCGCCGACAAATGCCTTGAAACTGTTTGAAGACGTCCGTGGACTTAGCTGGTTGGCGAGATAACCGATCCGGTAGACCTTTAGCCCCTGACCGAACGAGTGGAACGGTGTCGCAAGCACACCTGTTACGAACGTGAGAACGACTTGTCGACGTGTAAGCAAGTTTTCTTCCCCGGACCGCAAGGAGATGCCGTTATTTCCGGCTAGTTTACTCGCATTGTGGAAGGAGACAGCGAAGGGCCGCTAAGCGTCGATTTAGGTGTGTCGCATTTCCCGAGAGCGGCCCGTCGAAACCCCTAAAAGCAGAACTTCAATACGCCCCAGAATAACTGTGAATAGGTTGGCGTAGTTCGCACACTCCCTGTCAGGTCAAGTCTAGCTCTTACAAATGATTTTTACTCTTTACCCCTGAAGCGGGAATTAAAAGGCATGTCCTCTGCGTCCTCTGTGGCAATCTGCTTTTGGCGTGCTGACAGCGACGTTATAAACGCTGCATCTCGCGCTTGCCGAGCTTGATCAGGCAGTGGTCTATCCACTCTGCAGTCAATTTCTCCTGCACTGAATTCTGGCGCAGGCGCTGATTCAGCGCGGTCCAGTCCACTGAATCGAGCGGCTGGTCCTGATTGAAGCAGGAGAACACATAAGTAGTCACGCCGGTCGCAGGATCCACATGGGGCTGCAGGCACTGCGCGCAGATCTCTTTCATCATGCACTGCATCGGCGAATTGATCGAGCCGATTGCAAAGTGATGCAGCTTCAGGAACGGTTTCAGTTCCGCATGGCGTGCGCGCGCGACCGCCGCCATCATGCGGTCGGACCCGATGGCAATAATGCGGTCGGCCGCTTTCAGCGCGATCTCCTGCACGCCAAGATTGCCCACCGCGTAGGCGCGTATAGCCTGCACGATATTACCGACAATCGTGCGGTCGAGCGGACGCGTCGGTGTAAAGCCCGGTTCCTCGTCGCAGCACCACACGACAACGTCTGCCGCGGCTTCGATTTCCTCGACCTTGTAGCGGTCTATCATGTGCTTGTAGCCGGCGAAATACAGAACCTTGTTGCCGGCCTTGCGCATCGCCTGCCCGATGGAAAAGAGCACGGCGTTGCCCAGCCCGCCGCCCACGAGCACGACCGTTTCGTTGACTGGAATTTCGGTCGGCGTGCCGGTAGGCCCCATCAGGATGACCGGCTCGCCTGGCTTGAGCAGAACGCACATATCACTTGAACCGCCCATCTCGAGTACGATGGTCGAAATCAGCCCGCGTTCCGCATCCACCCAGGCGCCGGTCATTGCCAGCCCTTCCATCGCCAGCCGCGAATGCTCGGCTTGCAGCGCACTGGTCTCGAAATTCTGCAGGCGGTAGAACTGCCCGGGACGGAAACGCCGCGCCGCGAGCGGCGCGCGCACCACGACTTCGACGATGGTGG
>JBDSSV010000197.1:0-4640 GCA_039928535.1 Burkholderiales bacterium | reverse complement strand
GTTGAAACGCAAGTCGAAGCTGTAGCGCGCCACAAGAGCGAGATTTAAAGACATCGGTCGGCCAGTCGCCGCCCAGGTTGGGCCGCGGCGGGTTGCCGGCGCTGCCCCACACCAGTAGCAGCCTGTCGCCGACGCGGATACGTCGATGCCATGTTGCCACGCGCGATGGTCTGCGGTGGCTTCGCCCGCCCCCCGCAGAACCGGCATCGCGAGCACTGTCAGCAATCCATTACAGTCGAGAACATGCGCAGCACATTGATCATGCGGCGCATTTTTGAGGTATGACGGCGGACGATCTGTGCGCTTACGTACATACGGGTGCAGACTTTTACCCTAATCTCTGAACGAGATGAAGCGAGGCAAAATCAACCGATTAAAAAGCGACGACGGCGCGGTCACGCGCCCGGCTTCCAGCGCCGCGCGCCCCGGAGCTTACGCGTGATTTCCGATCTGCATGCAGCTGCCCCCCCGGGTGACGGGAGTCCGGCCAGTATCACGTCGCCGCCCGCTCAAGCCGCCATTGCGCAACCCAAGCCGGGGGAATTCGCGCTGTCGGGAAGCTGGACCGCGCTCGGTATCAATACGGTCGACCGGCAGCTCGATACGCTTCCCGTTGGCGGTCACCAGGAAGTTGTCGTAGACGGCACTGGCGTGCTAGCGCTCGATACGGTCGGCGTATGGGTGCTGCAACACCTGATGCACCGGCTCACTACTGCGGGCGGCGCGCCGAAGTTGCGCGGCTGGCGTCCCGAATTTGAGCGGCTCATCGACCTGATTGGGCAAAACACGCCCGCACCGCCGGTCGCGCTACCGCGGCCTCCACTGACCGAACGGGTGGGCCGCGCGACCATGGCCGGACTGGAACAGGCCTACGCGTTAATGAGCTTTATCGGGGAAAGCGCGCTGGCGACCATGGCGATCGTCAGGCAGCCCGCGCGTTTGCGTTGGCGTCCCATCCTCTACAACATCCAGAGTGCCGGTTTCGACGCGCTGCCGATCGTGGGGCTGCTGTCGTTTTTGCTGGGCATCGTGGTCGCCTACCAGGGCGCCGATCAACTGCAGCGCTACGGGGCCAACATCTTCGTGACCGATCTCGTCGGGGTCTCGATGCTGCGCGAATTCGCCCCTCTGCTCACCGCTATCATCGTCGCCGGACGCTCGGGCTCCGCTTATGCCGCGCAAATCGGCACCATGGCGGTGACCGAGGAAATCGACGCGATGCGCACCCTGGGCATCGCGCCGCTTGAGCTGCTGGTGCTGCCGAAAGTCTTCGCCCTGGTGATCGCGCTGCCGCTACTCACCGTTTTCGCCGACGTGTGCGGTATCTTCGGCGGCATGCTCATGGCGCAGGCCAAACTCGGCGTCACCTATTCGGAATTCATGGAGCGCCTGCCCATCGCCATCGATATTTCGACCTTTCTGATCGGCGTCGGCAAGGCGCCCGTATTCGCCGCAATCATTGCGGTAACCGGATGTTTTCAGGGCTTCCGCACGCACGGCGGAGCCGACAGCGTCGGCCGCCAGACCACGCGCAGCGTCGTGCATGCGACTTTCCTCGTGATCGTCGCCGATTCGCTGTTCTCCGTCGTATTCAGCATACTCAACCTGTGATATGGACGAATCAACGAACAGCAGCGTAATTGAAATCCGCAACGTGTCGACGCGCTACGGCGATCACGTCGTGCATGACGGTATCGATCTCGACGTAAAGCGCGCGGAAATTTTCGCGCTGGTCGGCGGCAGCGGGTCCGGCAAATCCACCCTGCTGCGCGAGATGATACTGCTGCATCGTCCGGATTCTGGGACTGTGCGCGTGCTCGGCACCGATACCGGCGCGCTGGATGAGGACGAGACTTACGCGTTGCTTAAGCGCGTGGGCGTCATGTTTCAGCATGGCGGCCTGTTCGGCTCGCTGAACGTGCGCGAAAATATCGGGCTGCCGCTGCGCGAACATACGGCGCTCGACGATGCGCGGATCGACGAAATCGCGGCGTGGAAGCTCGCGTTGACCGGCTTGAAACCCGAAACCGGCGTGCAGTACCCGTCCGAATTGAGCGGCGGCATGCTGAAACGCGCGGCGCTCGCGCGCGCGCTGGCGCTCGACCCCGAGCTGCTGTTTCTCGACGAACCGACGGCCGGGCTCGATCCCGCCAGCGCCGCCGGCGTCGACGAACTCGTCAAGAAGCTGCGCGAACTTTTCGGGCTGACCATCGTCATGATTACGCATGATCTCGATCTCCTGTGGCAGGTGGCCGATCGCGTCGCCGTGCTTGGCGATGGTAAAGTCCAGGCGGTCGGCTCGATGGACGAGCTTTCGAAAATCGATCTGCCGCTGGTCCGCCAGTTTTTCGAGGGCGCGCGCGGGCGCGCCGCGCATACGCAGGCGCACTAACGGACATGGAAACCAAAGTTAACTATGCGGTCGTCGGCGTATTCGTGCTGGCACTCGGTACCGCGCTCGTCGCCGGCATATTGTGGATCGCCTCGGGCGGCGCCTTCCAGAAACATTACGATCTCTACCTCGCCATCCTGGAGGAATCGGTGGCCGGCCTGAATCTTAACGCGCCGGTCAAATTCAACGGCGTCGACGTCGGCAAGGTACGCGACATCCAGCTCGACGCCGCCGATCCCAAACGGGTGACGCTGACATTCGCGATCGAAAGCGGCACGCCGATCAAGACCGACACGGAAGCGGTGCTCAAAACGCAGGGCCTCACCGGCATCGCATACGTGGAGTTGAGTGGCAGCACCACCGGCGCGCCGCCCTTGCGCGCGGCGGCTGGAGAAAAATATCCGGTCATCCGCACCAAGCCGTCGTTGAGCGCGCGGCTGGAGAACATACTCACGACGGTGCTCGCCAAACTCGACAGCACTTCGAACAACATCAACGAACTGCTCAGCGACGAGAACCGGCTGGCCGTCAAAAACACGCTTGCCAACCTGGCTGCAGTCACGCAGACGATAGCCGCGCGCAAGGGAACACTTGATGCCGGCATCGCCAATGCCGCCAAAACATTCGACAACAGCGCGCGTGTGTCGGCCGAACTCGGCCCGGTTATCGAGCGCATCGGGCGCAGCGCCGACTCGCTGGAAAAAATGGGCGCCGAAGTGTCGCAGACCAGCGCCAGCGCCGGTAAAACGGTGGACGCGGTCGGTGCCGACCTGAAAAGGTTTACCTCAGAGGCGTTGCCCGAAGCGCAGCGCCTGCTGCGCGACATGCGCGTGCTCGCGGCATCGCTGCGGCGTCTGAGCGATAAGATCGAAGGCAGCCCCGGCGGCCTGCTGTTTGGACGCCAGCCGGTGCCGCCCGGGCCCGGCGAGGAAAAATCAAAATGAAATTGCCCGCAATGCGCATGCACATCCCACCCGGCTGGCTGGCCGCCGCCGCACTATCGCTCGCGCTCTCTGCTGGCTGCGCGGCGCTGACTGAAGTCGTCAAGCCTGCGCCGCTCCCCGTTCATTACTCGCTCTCGTATACGCCTGCACACACGGCGACACCGGCGCCCAGTGCAGCTGCCGCGCCCATCCTGATCGTGAGCCCCCCGCAGGCGGCTGCCGGCTTCGACAGCTCACGCATGATGTACGTACGCCACATCAACCAGCTCGAATACTTCGCGTTCAACCAATGGATCGATGCGCCGGCGCGCATGCTGGAGCCGCTCATCGTTTCCGCTGCTGAAGCCACCGGCGCATTCCGGGCGGTCGTGCCGACGCCCAGCCTCGCCGGCGGCGAGCTACGGCTGGATACGCAAATACTGCGCCTCCAACAGGAGTTCCTGGAAACGCCGAGCCGCGTGCGCTTTACGCTGCGCGCCTATCTACTGGAAAACGCTACGCACCGGGTCGTTGCTTCACGCGAGTTCGAAGCGGTCGCCGCAGCGCCCACCGAGGACGGGCAAGGCGGCGCGGCAGCAGCGAACCAGGCTACACGCAAAGTATTGGAGGAACTCGCCGCATTTTGCGCGAAAGCCGCGGGTGGCGACTGGAAGCGGAGCAGCGGCGGCGAGGTCCCGCAGCGCTAGAGCAGGTTACTCCACATCCGCGCTGCCCATTCTTTCACTTTGAATGTCAGCGGCCGGTGAGCCCACGACTCGGGTGTGAGTGCGCGCCGGTACGCCCGGCTACACAAGCAGTAGACGGATTCACGTTATGCCAATGGCAGATTGGCTTAGGGTTGAACGTCCGCTGCCGGCCGTTTTGAGAACTACAGCCAAAGAGGGAAAATCTCAAGCCTCACGCATTTCCAGGGCCGTTACGCCCTTGCCGGAATTGTCAGCATACTTCTTCCAGGCTTCAATCAACTGCGGGACCGTCCGTTGTGTCGCCTGCACCGAGGGCAACTCCGACATGGCAGCTATCCAAACGCGCAACCGTTCGCACTCTTGCGGAACGACGAAACCGCGATAATGCTCAAGCACTGCGAAGCGCTGCACGTGGGGAAGGAAGGTGTAATCGACGAGGCCAGGCTTTGCGCCGAGCCAGAACGGACCGGGCGACAGCTTGCGCAGTCCCTGGTGTTCCCTGAAAACTGCCGCTTCGGTCAGTCGGCGCCGGTGCAGCGCGCGACCTTCGTCATCTTGGTGCAGCATCATCTTGTAGACGTGCGGAACCAAGCGGTTGTTCGCGAAGTCGATCCACAC
>JBDSSV010000196.1:0-6205 GCA_039928535.1 Burkholderiales bacterium | reverse complement strand
TCTTTCTCGAATATCGCACCGAGCGCGTTGAAGTCCCAGTTGTTGTACAGAAAGTAGGTCCCGTGCGAGACGGAGCCGCGCGCGGGTGCGCTCTCTGAGTCGTCTCCCGGATTCGAAGCCGGGTGATAGATGCCGGATCGCGCGGAGAGCAGATCGCGGACCGTGGCCTCTTTCTCCGTGGTCGAAAGCCCGCCGATGTCGTCGATACCGAGATCCTGCAGTGTCTTGTCGAGCCGGATCTTGCCGCTTGTCACGTAGTTGCCGAAGAGCGTCGCGAGCAGGCTTTTGCGCACCGAGGCGACGACATTCGCCGATTGAACGTCGCCGTACTCTATGAGCACGCGCCCGCCGGATATAGCAATGAAGCCGGTGGTGTGCGTATTTGCGAGCCGCGCGCGAACTGCGTCGAGCCCCGCTTGTGGCCAGCCGGCCGCTGCCGGATCCTCCAGCCGCTCCCACGAGGCCGCCGGATAGACTTCAGCTGCAAGCATGGCTGTCGGCGCGACGGCGAGCGCGGCGGCAAACCACAGCTTAAGGATAAAATTTTCCGCCCGTACCGTCTTGCGACAAGCCTTATTCAGCGCATCCATCATTCAAATTTCGCCCCGGAAGCTTTCGCCACCTTCCCCCATTTCGCAATCTCGTTGCGCAGGTAAGTCCGCATCTGCCCAGGGGTGGTTGCGAGCGGCTCGGCGCCCTGCGCCATTAACTTCGCGCGCACATCGGGGAGCTGCAAGGCGCGGAGGAGAGCAGCATTGAGCTTGATGACGATCTCGCGCGGCGTATTGGCGGGCGCCATGATTCCGTACCACGTGCCGGACTCGAATCCCGCCACTCCCGATTCCGCGAACGTCGGCAGATCGGGCGCGACTGCGCTGCGCGTCGCGGTCGTGATCGCGATGCCGCGCAGGCGCCCGCTGCGCACGTTGGGCATGACGGTCAGCGTGTTGCCGATCGTCATCGAGACGTTGCCGCCAATCGTGTCGGTCACCGCCGGCACCATGCCTTTATACGGCACATGCAGGATGTCGACGCCGGCCAGCATCTTGAAAAGTTCGAAGGCAAGATGCGGCGAGCTGCCGGTGCCGGGTGTGGCATAGGTCAACTGGCCTGGCTTCGATTTCGCGAGCGAGATGAGCTCCTGCAAAGTTTTCACCGGCTGAGATGGATTGACGGCAAGCACGAATGGCGAAGTCGCTATCATCGCGACCGGCGCGAAATCTCGGTTAAGGTCATACGATATTTTGCTGAAGATCGTCTGGCTGATGGCCGAGGCCGCCGTCGCGCTCAACAGCGTGTAGCCATCCGGCGCCGCATGCGCCGCCAGCTCGACGCCGATGTTGCCGGCGGCGCCCGGCCGGTTGTCGATGATGAACTGCTGGCCGAGCGTTTTCGCCAGTTCAGTCGTGACGAGGCGCGTCGCGATATCTACACCCGCGCCCGGCGGGAAATTCACGATCACGCGCACGGGACGCGCGGGGTAAGTATCCGCGGCAACGGCGCACTGGCAGATGAGCGCAGCCAACAGCAAAAGCGCGGTCTTCATCGGCAAAACCTCATGGAGTGACAGACGGGCCGGCCATGTTTCTTTTAGAGCGCAGGCCTTGGGAAAGATGTTATACCATCCGTCCGGGCGGCCAAAGTACGCCGCCGCCCGCTCTTGTCATAACCCCAAAATTCCGGAAGCGAATGCGCAGCTCGCTATTGATGTTCTCGTTATTGACTGCCGGGTTCGCGCAGGCTGCCGACGTTTATCCGGCGAAGGCGGTGCGTATGCTGGTCCCGACATTGCCGGGCGGCGGTGGCGACGCGACCGCGCGCGTGATTGCGCCGAAGCTCGCCGAACTATGGGGGCAACCGGTATTCGTCGACAATCGCGCCGGTTCCGGCGGCACTGTGGGGATGGGCGTGGCCGCGCGCCTGCCGGCGGACGGCTACACGCTGGTCATGGGCGCTTCGTCTTACGTCGTCGTCGCGCCCGCGGTCTATCCGAAGCTCGCCTACGACACGGTCAGGGATTTTTCGCCCGTCACGCAGATCCTGTATGCGCCGCTGCTGCTGGTGTCGCATCCGTCGCTGCCCGCGACGGACGTCAGGGGACTCATCGCCCTGGCGCGCGCGAAGCCCGACGCCATCAGCTATGCGACACCGGGCAATGGCTCGGTGGCGCATCTCGCCATGGAGATGTTCAAGAGCCTTTCCGGGACCCGCATATTGCACATTCCTTACC
The DNA here is from genome assembly GCA_039928535.1 of Burkholderiales bacterium. Lineage (GTDB taxonomy): Bacteria > Pseudomonadota > Gammaproteobacteria > Burkholderiales > SG8-41 > PALSA-1004. The sequence continues at coordinate 3,975 of JBDSSV010000196.1, read as the reverse complement.
GCGGCGCCGCCCAGGCGCTGACCGACGTCATCGCGGGAGAAGTGTCGGTGTTCATGTCGACGATACCCGCCGCATTGCCATTTCAATCGACCGGCCGGCTGAAGATGATCGCGACCACGGGCCTCACGCGCTCGCGCATTCTGCCCCGGGTGCCTACGGTCTCGGAATCAGGCCTCAAAAATTATGAAGTGACGACCTGGTACGGCATTCTGGTACCTGCGGGCACGCCCGAGACGATCGTGAACAAACTGCAGGCCGACATCGCGCGTATTATCCGGCAGCTCGATACCAAAGAGCGGATCGCGAACGAGGGCGGCGACGTCGTCGCCAGCACGCCCGCGCAATTCGGCGATTTCATTGCCGGCGAGCTGGCGAAATGGGCGAAGGTCGGCAAAGCGTCCGGCGCCAAAGTCGACTGAGGGTTTTTGCTACAGACTGAACGGCTGGCCGTTCACTTCGATCGTGCCGTTGAGCGGCACCTTCTGCTCGATCAGGCCCTCGGCAAAACAGCCCGCCTTGGCGTTCTTGATCAAATGCGCGACCTTGTCGGGCGGCGCATCCGTTTCAATCGACAAATGTGTGTCGACGCCGTCCCAGCGATTGAACACCGTGCCCTTGAGCACCGAACCGCCGAGAAATTTGCGAAAGCGGACCTTGCAGCTGGCGTTGCCCACTTTCAACTTCATCATGTGCGCGTACCGCGCAACCTGGGTAAGCAGTCAGAAGCCTATGCCCATGGCCATGTAGGTCATCGGCGAAGGATAAGTATCGTCACCACCGATGCGCTGGGCTTCGTCGCTGAAGACTTCGAAGTGGCTGAAGGTGCCGCGCTTCAACTGGCCTTTGCCCAGCACAACTTCGGTGTAGACCTCGTTGTCCGTCGTCACGCCCTGCGCAGGCAATTCCGGTTTGTCGATGATGCGGTTGCCGACTTCGGCCGGAAGGTTGTTGCCGTCCATGGGTTTTTCCATTGCGTACTCTCCGTTGATGTTTGAGTGCTCCGGCAACATAGCGCCAATCCGCCGCCGCGTCCATTCGGGCGCATCGTCGCGCGCTCGCCGCAATGCCCGCGTATCGCGCGCGGCCGTCTTGTTCCCTAAACGGAAAGCAGGCGATTGCAGCCGAAAATCAACAGGCCGACCAGTCCGCCGACCAGCGTGCCATTGATGCGTATGTACTGCAGGTCGCGGCCAATATTGAGCTCGAGCTGCCGCACCATATGCTTGTCGTCCCATGCACCGACCTGATCGGCAATGAACTTGCCGACCTTCTCGCGGTTTTGTTCCACCAGCGGGCCTGCCATGGCGAGGAGTTTTTCATTGATCCACGCCTGCATGGCGGGATCGGCGCGCAGCTTCTCGCCCATGTCCTGCACGGCACTGGTCACCTGCGCCTTGATATGCGAATCCGCGCTTGCCAGATCGTTTCTGAGCCAGTTCCGCAACTGTAGCCACAGCCCCTTCAGGTAGCCCGAGACTTCGGGGCTGGCGAGTATCTGATCGCGTATCTGCTCGCCTTTCAGCCGGAACTCAGGATCGTTCTTGAGCCTCGCGATGAAGTCGTGCACGATGCGATCGAATTTTTGCCGAAGCGCGTGCCGCTCGTCCGCGGCGACTTCCTTGAGAAAACGCGTGAGCCCCACGACGAGTTTTCGCGCGACAAAAGTGCCGATCACATTGTTGTAATTGACCGCCCTCAACATGGCGTTCAGGTTTTTTTCGATGAGCTCGGCCAACATTTCGCGCGTGGCCTGGCGTCTCAGCAAAGCGTTGGCGAGTTTGAGCACCCTGTCAAGTACCTGCTGATGCCGGCCGTTCTGCGTCAGCACGTCGAGCAGCTCGCCGCTCAACCGCGACAGATCCGCCGTCTTCAGCCGTGCGACGACCGCGTCATGCAGGAAGCGCTGCACGCGCACGTCCTCGACGGCGTCGAGCCAGAACGCCATGCCCTTCGCGGCATAGGTGCCGACCATTTCCGCGGCGTCGCGTTTGACGAGCCATGCCGCCAGTTTCGCGGCAGGATCGAAGGTGCGTATGCGCGCGAGTATCGTGGCGGTGCCGAGAAAGTTACTCGCAATAAAAGCGCCGAGGTTCGCGGCGAGACGTCCTTTGTTCTTAGGGAGGATCGCGGTGTGCGGAATCGGTATACCCATGGGATGGCGGAACAACGCGACCACCGCGAACCAGTCCGCGAGCGCGCCCACCATCGCGGCCTCGGCAAACGCGGCCACCATGGCCAAGCCCGGATAGCGCCGCTCGAACCAGCGCGAGACGAGATAAATCAAGGTGACTAGCACGAAAAGGGACGTCGCTATCCACTTCGTCCGGCTCAGCGCTTGTTCCTTGGCGGTCTGTGGTTCGAAGAGAGCGTCCATGGTTTTTCCTAAGTTTCGCGCCTGCGTGCCGCGATGCTGCCTGCGGCGCCAGTGCGCCGGGCGGTTTATGCCAGCGCTGTGGAAGAGTTACAGGCGGCCGAGTATTTGCGCCAGCTCGCGCGCGCTCAGGTTCTCGACATCGAGCACGCAGTCGCGGATCTCGCGCGCACGCGCCGGCGTGGTGACGAGTTCCGCGTTCTCGATAAACTTAGCGCTGATCTCGTCGCCGCTCAAAGCACGGTCGCCCGCGCCGCGGTTGATCTTGTCGACGTGCTTGTACGCCTTGCCATTCTTCAGCGTGATGACCGCGCCGCCGGAGAAATAGTCCGGGTACAGCGACTCGGGATCGGCTTCGTACGTGACCCGCGCAGCCAGCGCGAGGACGGCGGGATCGTTCAGTGCCGCGTCATCGAGCTCCGCAAAGCCGCAGCGACCGCGCATGAGCGCCGCCGCCAGCGTGTAGTAGACGCTGAACTTCGCGATGTAATCGCTCGCGGGTTTGCGCCGCAGTTCCGGGTTTTCGCACACGCTGTGAAAAACGGCCGGGTGCAGCAGCGCGCGCACTTCGGCGATGTCGTCAGCTTTGATCTGGTGTTTCTGTTTGAGCGCGAGCACCGAGTCGATGCACGCGTGCAGCATATGGCACACCGGGTATGGCTTGATCGCGACTTCCTCGGCGCGCCACGTCGTGCCGAGGCCGGCGGTCAGCTCGTCGGGGATTACCAACCCGATGTGCACGCCCGCATGGCTGCGGAACAGACCGTCCTGGCCTTCGTAGATTCGTTGCGTACCGATGAAGCCGCTGCGCGCGAGGCTGGCGGCGGTGATCGCGCCCGCGCCGGCCCAGCCCGGATGAAAGCGTTTGTTCCACGCCCCATCGGCGCGGTGCTCGGCGAGCGCGGATGCGGTGCTGCCGGCGAGGCCTTGCGCATAGACGAGCTGTTCCGCATTGAGCCGCATTAAATGGCCGGCGCCGACCGCACAGCCCATGTGTCCGGCAACTCCTGTGGTGTGATAGCCCGCCTTGAGCAGAGCGCCGTTGGTAGCGATGCCGACGCGCGTCGAAATCTCCACCGCGAGGAGATAGGCGGTGAGCAGGTCCTTGCCGCTGCGGTCGAGGAACTCCGCCAGGCCGAGCGCGCAAGGAAACGCGGACGAGCTCGGATGCACCGGGCCGCCAGGATGGGTGTCGTCGTAGTCGAGGCCGTGCGCGAGGATGCCGTTCATGATCACGGCGTCTTTCAGCGGGAGCTTCGTGCCGGTGCCGATAACCGATACCGAGCCGCCGTCGGCCATCGCCGTGAGCCCGTTTAGCGCGCGCTGCGCGAACTCGAATTTGGTGGCCGCCAGCGCGGTGCCGGCGACGTCGAGCATATGAAAGCGCGCAAAATCGCGCAGGCGCTGCGGCAGCGTCGCATGCTCGACACCTTCGACGAATTCGGCGATGGTGCGCGAATACGAGGTCGCGGGCGCGTGTGCGGCAGGTTCGTTGCTTACGGCGAGTTCGAGCTTCATGGCTGGGGAGGCCCGATCGAGGATGAGGGCCAACTTTACACCAATCATTGGAACGGTACCCGGCCCTGTCCGCGCGCAATCGCAGA
>JBDSSV010000195.1:0-3365 GCA_039928535.1 Burkholderiales bacterium | reverse complement strand
CATTCAATCACCTTATCCGCGCGCAGCAAGATCGAGTCCGGGAATTTAATGCCCAGCGCTTTCGCTGCCTTCTTATTGACGACGAGTTCGAAACGCGTCGGCTGTTCGATCGGGAGCTCCGCGGGCTTCGCGCCGCGTAAAACCTTGTTGACCAGTTCCGCGACGTGGCGGTAGGCAGCCGTATTGCGCGGACCGTAGCCGATAAACCCGCCTTGCTCCGCGGTCTCAGGCCATTCGTAAATAGCCGCCACACGCGCCTGCGCGAACGCGGCGATCTGCTGGGCGCGAAACGCGTTGAGATTGGCCGACGACAGGACGACGACCGCGGCGACCCGTGATTTGACCAGCGCTCTGATCGCGGCGTCTGTTTCCTCGGCGTTTTGTGCCGGCGCAAATACCAGCTCCACTCCGAGTGTACGGGCCGCGGCTTTCACTGGCGGCAACGAGATGGCGATGGACGGGTCATGCAGGATGCCGATGCGACGCGCGGACGGGACTGCTTCGTGAAGGATTTCGAGCCGCTTTGCGTTCAGTTCGGTGGCGAGAATGGAGACGCCGGTGGTGTTGCCTCCGGGCCGCGTCATCTATTGCACGAGGCCCGCGCCGGCCAGATTGTCGGCCATGCCGATAATGGGAATGGTGGAGGTCGCCTGTTGCGCGGCACGCACCCCGCGTGGGCCGAACGTTACAATCACGTCGACTTTGCGCGCGACCATGTCCGCGGCCAGCTTGGGCAAGACCTCGTTGCGTCCGCCAGCCCAGGCATAGACATATTCGATATTTTCGTTTTCCTTCCAACCCAGTTGCGCCATGTCGCGGCGGAAAGGCTCGGCGAATGTTTCGTTGGTGTCACGCGGGTTGATGCGGATCACACCGACGGCCATGCGCCGCCTACCGGACTGCGCCCGCGTTATGGCTGGGAGCAGCACGGCGGCTCCCAGCACGAAAATGACGTCGCGGCGCTTCACTCGATTATCCTGTCGGCGCGCACGAGAATCGTAGCGGGCACAGTAACGCCCAGGGCTTTCGCTGCCGTCCTGTTCACAACCAATTCGAACGTGGTGGGACGCTCGATCGGGATGTCGCCCGGCTTGGTACCTTTGAGTATCTTGTCGACGAGTGGCACCAAACGACGGTAGAGCATCGGCAGGTTCGGGCCGAACGACATAAGCCCTCCTTTATCGGGAAACGCGGTAAACATGGATATTGCAGGCAGGCGATGCGTTTGGGTGAATCTGGCAACGCGATCCGAAGCGAAATTGACGATAGGCGAGGACAACTGTATCAGCGCCTGCGGCCGCTTCTTCATGGCCCCATCGAGTACCGCTTCAATTTCCGTGACCTGTTGAAACTTTACTATGTCGAGCGCCATGGCGCGCTTTTTCGCCTCGGCAGTGATCGCGGGAATCTGGGATAGGCCTGAAGTTGAATCCCACAGCACGGCGGCACGCCGTATGCCCGGGACGGTTTCCGTGAGCAGCTCAAGCCATTTGCCCGTGATCGCCGGAAAGTCGAGGAACAAACCCGTGACATTGCCGCCGGGTCTGGCGAGACTCGCCACCAGCCCGCTGGCGACCGGGTCGGATTCCAGGTCGTTGGCGAGAATCGGGATAGTACCCGCCGCCGCTTTGACCGCGGCAAGGGCGGCCGGGCCGGTGGCCACCAGGACATCGACTTTCAGCTTGACCAGTTCCATGGCGAGGGCCGGCAGCGTTTCGGCCTGCGTGCGCCCCCACCGGTATTCGACGGTGATGTTCCGACCCTCGATGTAGCCGTTGTCGCGCAAGCCCTGCCTGAATTCTTCCGTGATGTTGCTGGGGCTGGGCGGTGGGAATCCCGGGTGCAGATATCCGACGAGCGGAAGTTTTGCGGGCTGCTGGCCGAACGACAATGCGGGCGCGCAGACACCCGCGCCAAGTGCGATGAGCATAGAGCGGCGCGTAATCACTGAACCACCTTTGTAGCACGCCGGCTGTTTGTGATACACTTGTAGTACATCGCCGCTGCCAGAGGGATATCGCCCGTGCCCATTTCCGTCCGCCTGAAACCCGAACTGGAAAGCCTGCTCGCCCAGGCGAGCAGGCGCAGCCGCAAAAGCCGTTCGGCGCTGATCCACGACGCGCTGACCATCTTCCTGAAACCGCAACGTCCCCGGCTTGGCACCGCTATCAGCCGCGCGCTGGCTGAAGCTCCGGATGGGTTTGGCATTGAGCGCATGCAACCGAAAGCAGCCGACAAGCGCAACTGGGGGAGTTGATGCGCTACATGCTCGACACCAACATCCTGGTGTACGTGCTGAATGCGCGGCCACATCATCAAGCCGTTCTCGCCCGCTTCGATGCGGAAAACTCCGCCGATCTGGTGGTGTCCTCGATTACGCTTGCGGAATTGCGTTTCGGCATCGAAAAAAGCCGGCAGCGCGATGCGAGTCGAAAGGCTCTGCAACGCGCGCTGGATGCGCTCAATGTGGTGCCGTTCGATGCGAAAGGTGCGGAAACCTACGGCGCAGTGCGGGCCGGCCTCGAAGCGGCGGGCAAGCCGATAGGACCGCTCGACACGTTGATCGCCGCGCATGCATTGAGCCTCGACCTGACGCTGGTCACCGCGAACATCCGCGAGTTTTCGCGAATTCGCCGTCTGCGCGTGGAAAACTGGGTTGCGAGTTAGCACAATCACTCGATCGTCCTGTCCGCGCGTAGCAGCACCCGGTCGGGAATTGTCAGGCCGAGAGACTTGGCGGCAGTGAGGTTGACAGTAAGTTCGATCGTGGTCGGTTGTTCTACCGGCAGGGCGGCCGGCTTCGTGCCTTTGAGCACTTTGTCCACATAGCGCGCAACACCCTTATAGTAGTCGCGAAAGCTCAGGCCATAACTCATCAGGCCGCCGGCTTCAGTAAATTCGCGAAAGCCGTAGATCCCGGGTAATTTATTTACGCTGGCCAGCGTTACGATGCGCTGTATTTGATTTAGCCAGAAACCGTCGGTCATCATGACGAAGGCACCGGCGTGCTGTTTTTTCATTGTGGCAAAAGCACCTTCGAGGGCCGCCGGCGTATTGGCTTCGGCGCGCACTACCTTCACGCGCACGCGGTTCGCGGCTTGCTGAATCTTGTTCCACCAGTATTCGTCGCTGATGCTTCCCGGGTTTGCCATGAATGCGACGGTGCGCGCTTTAGGGACCGTGGTGGTAATGAATTCGAGCCACTTGGGAACCAGTGCCTCGAACAGTGTCGAGGTGCCGGTGACGTTCGCGCCGGGACGGGCGAGGCTGGCGACGAGTCCGGCGTCCACCGGATCGCCGTTCACCGACATGACGACCGGAATCGTGGCGGTGGCGCGCGCTCGTGCTCGATCCGAATCTTGCCG
>JBDSSV010000194.1:0-6368 GCA_039928535.1 Burkholderiales bacterium | reverse complement strand
GACCTGCCGTGCAGCCCGTGCTTCCAGCGCGAGTGTCCGCTCGGCCACTTCAACTGCATGCTGCAGCTGACGCCCGACCGGGTCTGGCAACGCATCAATTTTGCTATTGAGAATTACGTAATTTATGACAACCAATAATATGGATGTACGTTGTACCCTTATCAAGTCGATAAGGGAGTTGGATGATGGTTGCAAAGCTGACCGAAGCCCAGCGCAAGCGCGTCAGAGCGGCCCGATTGCTGCGGGCTGGCAAATCTGTAGTGGAAGTGGCGCTGGCCGTCGGCGTTGCTCGGCAGACGATATACACATGGCAGCGAGTGCTTGATGAAAAGGGGATCGATGGGGTGCGCGCCATCGCTGATGTTGGCCGGCCAGGCCAACTCAATGCTGGCGACTTTAAGTGGCTCGATGCCGCGTTACGCGAGGGCGCGCAAGCCCACGGCTTCGGCACCGAACTGTGGACGCTCAAGCGGGTCGGTGATGTCATCAAGCGCCGGTTCGGGATCAAATTCAGCGACGTACACGTCTGGCGCCTGTTGGGCAGCATGGGATTCTCCAGCCAGAAGCCCGAGCGCCGCGCCATCGAGCGTAATGAGGATGCGGTGCGAGACTGGAAGAAGAAGACATTGCCCGCGCTTAAAAAAAAGCGATCCAAGAGAGAAGAATCATCGTCTTCATCGACGAATCGGGATTGAGCGAGCGACCGACTCGTGTACGGACATGGGCGCCCAAGGGACAGACGCCGATCGTGCAATTCCACTTCAACTGGAAGCACGTTTCGGTCATCGCCGGACTGACCCGGATGAACTGCCTGTTTCGATTTCACGATGGCGCCATTCGCAGCCCACAGATCGTCAAATTTCTCCGCGCGCTCAGACGTCATCTCAAACGCAAGCTGCTGATCATTTGGGATGGCTTGCGAGCGCATCGCAGCCGATTGGTGCGCGCGTATCTGGATTCGACTCACGGCGCGCTTCAGGTCGCCTCTCTTCCCCCCTATGCGCCGGACTGCAACCCGGTGGAGTATCTGTGGGCGTGGCTCAAACGTCATGCCTTGGCCAACTTCTGTCCGGCCACGTTGCAGGAACTCAAAGTCACTGCCAGAAGCAAGCTCAGGAGTGCGCAGCATCGGCAGTCCATCATCATGGCTTGTTGGAAACAGGCTGAACTTTGGTGATGTCATTAATTACGTAATACTCAATAATAGAGCAATGAATGGTTTTGCAGTTTCCATTGATCAGGATGACAGCACGGGCGTCCCGGCGACTTCGATTGCCGGCCCGTCTTGCATTGCTCCGCAAGCCGTATGCTGGCATCATAAGCATTGCCGCGCATGACTGGAAGCGGTGTTAATCTAAAAAAAGGGGATATATGCGCGCGACCTTGATGCGGTTGTTGCTTTTGGTGCCGATATTCGCGTTAACCGTGGGTTGTTCATCGATCACGGGGACCACCAATCAGAGCGTTTCCGTGCAAACCATAGACGCGGGGGGCAAAGAAGTTACCGGCAGCGCGTGCGAACTCAATAACAACAAGGGCAAATGGTTCGTGACCAGTCCCGGCTCGACGACAATTACGCGATCCAATGACAATCTGCAGGTCTTATGCAGGAAAGACCCCGACATCGGCAGGGCATCGGTGGTATCCGCGACCAAAGGCTCGATGTTCGGCAACATTCTTTTCGGCGGCGGGATAGGCATGATCATCGACCACAGTAACGGTTCGGCGTATGAATATCCGACGTTTTTTCAGGTGCAGATGGGCAGCAACAAGCTCATAGACATGACCAAGCCTGAAGGCAAGCAGGTCATCATCAATCCACTTGATGCAAAGGCTGAAAAGCCGGCGGTTGAAGCGGCGGCTGCCGCCAGTAGCCCGCAACCTCCGGATGGCGGCGCCGGAGCGAATACCGGCGGACCGAAATAACTCTGGCCTGTTGCCGATTCTAACGTGGGCAACTCAGCGCACGCTGAGCCCGGCGGCCTTCGTCACTTTCGCCCATTTTTCAAGTTCGCGCCCGATGTGTGCGTCGAGTTCGCGCGGCGTGGTTGCCAGCAGCGTCATGCCTTCCGTGTCGAAGCGCTTCACCATGTCGGGATTTTTCGCGCTCTGCGCGACTTCGCGGTAGAGACGGTCCACGATCGCGGCGGGCATTCTTGCCGGGCCGAGCAGCGCCTGCCAGCTCGAGCTTTCGAACCCGGGCACGCCCGCTTCGGCGACCGTTGGCAGGTCCGGCAACGCCGGCGAGCGGTCGCGCGAGCTGATTGCAAGTGCGCGTAACCTGCCGGCGCGCACCAGCGGCAGCGTGCCGGGCATGCTGCCGAAAGTCATATCGGATTCGCCGCCGATCACCGCGGTCAGCCCGGCGGTCGCGCCCTTGTACGGCACGTGCACGATGTCGGTGCCGGTCATGAGCTTGAAGAGCTCCGTGGTCAGGTGCGTAGCGCTCGCCACGCCGGACGACGCGTAATGAAGGCGCCCCGGTTGCGCGCGCGCGGCGGCAATCACGTCGCGCAGCGCGCGCGCCGGGTTGTTCTGATTGACGACCAGCAGGTTGTAGCCGGCGCCCAGCAGCGAAATCGCAGCCAGATCGCGGCGCGTGTCGTACGGCAGCTTAGCCACCAGATTCGGATTGATCGCATGGGAGGTCGGCGCAAGCAGCAGCGTGTAGCCGTCGGGCGGCGCATTGACCACGAGCTCGGTGCCGACGATGCCGGTGGCGCCGGGCCGGTTGTCGATGACGATCTGCTGGCCGATCTGCGCGCTCATGTGCTGGGCATAAGTGCGCGCGACGAAGTCGGCGCTGCCGCCGGCGCTCTGCGCGACGACCAGACGGATCGGCTTTGACGGATAAGCGGATTGCGCCGCGTGCGCGGACGACGCGGTGGCCAGCGTCAGCAGCAGCGCCGCAGCGTGCAGCTTCACGGATGATGCGCGGGCAGTTCCGCCAGTTCGATCAGGCAGTTCTCGGTGGCGGACGGATCGATGAAGGCGATGCGGCAGCCGGCGTGGCCGTTGCGCGGCACCTGGTCGAGCAGCGGTATGCCTTTCGCCTTCAGTTCCGCCAGCGCTTCGTCGATGTTCTCGACTTCGAAGCAGATGTGATTGAGCCCGCCCTTGCCCTCGGCGATCATCTTTGCGTGTTTGCTATCGGGCGTCGTGCCCGAAATCAGCTCGACCATCGATTCGCCGACCGGGTAGAGCGCGAGCTTGACCGGGCGCTCGGCGAATTGCTCGACGCCGCCCAGGGGAATACCGAAGCAGTCTTCCCACAGCCGGCGGCTCGCTTCGACATTCTTCACGACGACGCCGACATGCTCGATGCGTTTGATCTTCATGAGGTCCTCTTGATGATGGGAAAATACGTGCGCGTAGTGTAATGCAAAGGCCGTCTCCGGCGCGCACGCCTGGTTACGCGTGTCTATTCGGCGCGCGCGCCCGAGTCCTTCACGACGCGCGCGTACTTCGCGATTTCGGATTTGATGTAATCGCCGAACGCTTCCGGCGTCGGCAGCGTGAACGGCAGTATTCCCAAGCCCTCGAGCCGCGTTTTGACGTCGGGCGCGGCGAGCGCGCGATTGATTTCGCGGTGGATTTTCACGACGATTTCACGCTGCATGCCGCGCGGGCCGACGAAGCCATACCAGTTGTCGATGGCGAAGCCGGGCACGCCCGCCTCGGCCACCGTCGGTAAATCGGGGAACAGATCGACGCGGTTCGCCGTCGTCACCGCGAGAGGGCGGATACGGCCTGCCTTGACCGACGCGACGGCGGTCGACACGGTGGCGAAGATCAATTGAATGTTGCCGCCCACCAGGTCGACCATCGCGGGCGCACCGCCTTTGTACGGAACGTGCTGCATCCTCACGCCGGCCAGCGTATTGAACATTTCACCCGCGAGGTGATCCGCGCGGCCGGCGCCCGACGAGCCGAAGTTGAGTTTCGCCGGATTCGCTTTCGCATACGCGATCAGCTCTTTTACGGAATTCACCGGCAGTGCGGGATGCACCACCAGCATGTTGAGCGCCGTGACGCCGCGCGCGATCGGCGTGAAATCGCGCACCGGATCGTACGGCAGCTTGTTATACAGGCTGACGTCGACGGTCAGCGGCCCCATCGAGGCTTCGATGAGCGTGTAGCCGTCGGGCGTCGCATGCGCGCCAATGTCCAGGCCGACGGTGCCGCCGGCGCCGGCGCGGTTGTCGATGATCATCTGCTGGCCCCATACCGCGCTGAGCTTCTGTGCGAGCGCACGTGCCGTGATGTCAGCGCCACCGCCGGGTGCGACCGGCACGATCATGCGTAGCGGTTTGTCGGGCCAGGTGTCGGCCGCATGCGCCAGCGATGATGCGAGATATAGGACCGCCAGCAGAGGGTTGCGCATGGGAGTTGTCACGCCGCCGGCGGCCGGCGCAGATGCCAGTCGGTAGCGGTTTCGTACGCCCAGCCGATACGCAGCACGCGGGCTTCATCGTAAGCGCGCCCGATGATCTGCAGCGACAGGGGCAGGCCTGCGGCGGTAAAGCCGCACGGCAGCGCCAGCGCGCACAGGTCGAGCAGGTTGACGGGCCGCGTCAAGAGGCTCATCGGCGCCTTGCCCTGGTCGATTGCGTTCAGCGCGACCGGTGGCAGCGGCGTCGTCGGCATCAGCAGCGCGGCAAAGTCGCGCAGCAGGTGATCGACGCGGCGGCACAGTTGATCGCGCTCGGCCATCACGTCGATGTAATCGGCGGCGGACAGCCCTTTCGCCCAGCGGATGCGGTCGCGCACGTCGACATCGAACGGCAGATCGTCACGCTCTATCCAGGCGCGGTGCAGTGCATAGCCTTCCGCTGCAATGATTTTGCCGGTGAGGTCCGCGAGCCGCTTGTACGCAACCGGCAGCGCGAGCGTGTCGATGCGCGCACCGAGGCCGCGCATGACATCGAGTGCGCGCGCGAACGCGTTGGCGACTTCGGGATCAAGTTCTCCGAGTTCGGCCTCCGGCAATACGGCAAAGCGCAGGCCGGTGATGCCCGTCTTGAGACCGCTCAGCACGTCCACCGGCGGATGCGGCCAGGTCTGCGCATCGTGCGCGTCGGGTCCATGCAGCGCCGCGAACAGCAGCGCCGCGTCTTCGACATCGCGCGTCATCGGCCCTATGGTGTCGAGCGTCGCGGCGAGATTCAGCGTGCCGTGATTGCTGACGCGGCCGACGGTCGTTTTCAGCCCGACGACTCCGCACAGGGCGGCGGGTATGCGCACCGAGCCGCCGGTGTCGCTGCCGAGCGCGGCGGGCGCGAGTCCCGCGGCCACCGCGACGCCGGAGCCGCTGCTCGAGCCGCCGGGCGAACGGGCGGTTTGCAGGTCCCACGGATTCCACGGCGTGCCCATCGCGCTGTTGGTGCCCCACGCGCCGAACGCGAATTCCACCATATGCGTCTTGCCGAGCGTAATCATGCCGGCAGCGTCGAGACGCTGCGCGACCGTCGCCGTGACGGTCGATATTCGGTCGCGCCAGAAGAGCGAGCCGCCGGTCGTGCGTTTGCCGTCGATCTCGATCAGGTCCTTGAGCGCGATGGGGATGCCGTACAGCAGACCGCGCGCCTGGCCCGCCTTGAAGGCGCGGTCGGCGATGTCGGCCGCCGCGCGCGCTTGACCGGCGTAGACCTCTACGTAGGCATGCAACTTTTCATCATGACTGCGTATGCGCTGCAGATAGCAATCGACGAGTGCACTCGCGCTGAGCGCGCCGCTGCGCATACGCTCTGCCAGCACGTGCATGGGCGCATAAGCGAGCGCGGTGCTGTCGTCCACAGTCGCGGTCGCCACCGGGCGGGAGGGTGCACGCATCGTCGCCTACTCAAATCTCTTTGTACAGGGCGTGCATGCGATTGAACGTATGCGGCCGGATTTTCGGCTTCCAGTCGCCGGTGTCGGAAGCCTTGACCCACGCGGGTCCCTGCGGCACGTCGGGCGACGACACGCGATAGAGCGCGGCATATTGCGGCACGCCGGGCGCAGGTTTTTCGAGCTTGTAGCGTTTGACGCCGAGCACGCCCGGCACCTTGGTGATCTCGGGGATGTGCTGCGTGTCGTAGACGCGGTTGAAATCCGCTTCGAGCTCCGGCGGCACGTCCATCTGCACGAGGTACAGGTATTCGCTCATGGTTCGCTCTATCGGGATGAAATTCGGAATTGAACTATACCTTGTTGAGTCAATCGCGGGTTTGATGCGCGGCGCGCGCCCTCAGTGTCATTTTTCCGGTTGCGTAACAGCGCAGCCGCGTTATAGATTCCAGTAGATGAAAACAGTTCACGCCACCGCGCAGGACATCGAATCGCCGTACGCGTGGACGCGGCTCTTCGTCTCGCTCGCGTTAATGACC
>JBDSSV010000193.1:0-5224 GCA_039928535.1 Burkholderiales bacterium | reverse complement strand
TCGTTGCCATGACCGGCATCAATATCGTACACGTGCCGTACAAGGGCGGCGCCCCGCAGGTCACTGCGCTGGTGTCGGGTGAAACGCAAGCTTCGCTGGCGACCGTGTCAACGGTGCTCGTGCACGTGCAATCGGGGCGCCTGCGCGCGCTCGGTGTTTCGTCGGCGAAGCGTTCCGCCACGCTGCCCAACGTGCCGACCATCGCCGAAGCCGGCGTGCCGGGCTACGAGATGAGTCCGTGGATCGGCGTGTTTGTCCCCGCTGCGACACCGAAGGACATCATTGCCCGCCTCAATACCGAGATCAACAAGGCGCTGAAATCACCGGATGTCAGCCACCTGCTCGCGAGCCAGGCGCTCGATGCCCTTGGCGGCACGCCGGAGGAATTCGACGCACGGATCAAGGTCGATTACGAAAAATACGCGAAGCTGATCAAGCTGACGGGCGCGAAGGTAGATTGAAGGGCGTGAGGCGTATGGCGTGAGGCGGAAAATCGTTAAGGCGTTTAGTCGCCTCACACCTCTCCAGCAATTACTTGCGGTTGGCGTCCACCGCCGTCATGAATGCCTTGCGGAACTCGATCGGATGCGCGACGTTGTTGACGGGTGATTTGTCGCCGCCGGTACCGGACACGGTGATCGACCCGAAGTCGAGCATGCGTCCCATGATGCCCTGATCGACCTGGATGCTTTCGACCTTCTCGAGAAACATCTCCGTCGTATTGCGCTGGATGAGCCCGGACTTGACGATGATGCGCTTGTTGGTGACGGCCAGCTCGGTCGAGCTGTATTTGAGCCACACCCACAGCCACACCAGCAGACCGATCCCGACGGCGATCAGCAGGATAAGGCCCAGAAATATCCACCCGAAGAACGACCACAGCGACAGACGGCCGCGGTAAATCACCATCTCGTCCTTGATCAGTACTTCGTCGACGTATGAACTCATAGGCTGCTATTGTTCTACAGACGCCCGCACATTGCCAGCAGCAATGCTGCGCCCCGTAAAATCTACAATCGAGGCCTGACCATGAAGCTGTATGGCTCGCAATTTTCACCGTACGTCCGCAAGGTGCGCGTGCTGCTCGCTGAAAAGCATATTCCCTACGAGTTCGTCCTTGAGGACCCGTGGCCGGACGACAGCGCAATTCCAACGCGCAATCCGCTCGGCAAAGTGCCGGTTCTGGAGATAGCGCCCGGCAGATTCCTGTTCGAGTCGCCCCACGTCGTGCACTATCTCGACAATCTGGCCGGCAAGCCGCTGCAGCCACCCGATCCCGAGGGTTACTGGCGCTCGCAGTGGTGGCAGGCGCTCGGCCACGGCATCATCGATGCCACGGTCGCGCGTGTGCTCGAAACGCGCCGTCCGGCTGACAAGCAGATGCCGGAAAAGATGCAACGCGAAGAGGCGCGCATTGCACGTGCGTTCGAAGCGGCCGATCACGAATTCGCCGGCGGCACTTATCTCGTGAGCGATTCCGACTTTTTTACGCTGGCCGATCTCGTGATGGGCGTGGCGTGCCAGTACATAGACCTGCGTTACCCGCACGAGTGGCGCAGCAAGCACCCGCGGCTGCGGCAATGGTTGAGCGGTATCGCCGCGCGGCCGTGTTTCGCCACTACGCTGCCGCCGGGATTTATACCGGTCAGCTAGGAATACCGGTGCCATCGCCGCACGCAGTTGCATCGCGGCTTTTGCCATCCACCGTCCTACGCTCGAATAAGGCGGCGCCGACAGCCTGAATTGTTCCGGTGTCCCATCCTTGGCGTCTTTCAAAAGATGCGAGGACGGTCATGGATATCCAGAAGCAATCGAACGATGAGTTGCAGAAAGTTGCCGAGCTGATCGGCGATATAAAATTCGCGATGCTGACGACGCAGGAAGCGGATGGGAAACTGCGCAGCCGCCCGTTGTCGACGCTGCAGTTCGATGCGCAGGGTCAACTGTGGTTCTTCACCTCGATTTCATCCCCGAAAATGGATGAGATCGCCCACCACAACAACGTCAGCGTGATTTACGCGAATCCTGACAAGCAGGACTATGTTTCCATTTCCGGCGCGGCGTCAGTGGTGCGCGATCGTGAAAAGATGAAGCAACTATGGACGCCGTGGATCAAGCCCTGGTTTCCGCAGGGGCTCGACGATCCCGATCTCGTTCTGCTTAAGGTAACGGTCGAGGAGGCGGAGTATTGGGACGCTCCGGGCAGCGCTATCGTCCGAGCCTACGGACTGGCCAAGGCGATTGTGACCGGCAACACGGATGCGCTGGGGCCGAATAAAAAGGTCCAGGTGTAGTTGTTCGTTGCGCAATTGGAAAACCCGCCTCCGGCGGGTTTTTTATTGCGGGTCAGTCACGCCGTCGGCGGATGCGTTACGATGGATTTCAATTCGGGCGTGGGCTGTGCAAGTTTGCCGAGATCGGGACGCGGACGTTTGAGCGCGGGTACTGAATTGAATGCCTGCTCCATTGCGTGCGCCGCACCGAGCAGCGCGCGGTCGCCGCGAAACGGCCCGACAACCTGCAGGCCGAACGGCATGCCCTGGTGGTCGACGCCGCAGGGCAGCGCGATGGCCGGATTGGTGGCGAGCGTCGTGACGTAGGTCAGCGCCAGCCAGTGGTAGTAATTGTTCAGCGGCTTGCCGTCTATTTCGGCGAGGTAGAGTTGCGACCACGGGAAAGGCGATACCGGCGTCGTCGGCGCCAGCACCAGATCATATTCGCGGAATGTCTGCTGGAAGCGACGAAAGATGCGCGTCTGCTCGAGGTGCGCCCACGCCATGTCGGCGAGCGACATCTTGGCGCCGATTTCGTAATTCGCGCGCACGTTGGGCCCGAGGGTGTGCGGGTCTTTTTCGTACGCGTCGCGATACTTGGCCACATAGTTGGCAGCGCGTATCACGTCGAAGCAGCGGTCCGCTTCCTTAAAATCGAACGTGACTTCATCGCACGCCTTGAACAGGTGGCGCAAGGCTGCGATTTTGTCGCGCAATACTTTGCGGATGGTCTTATCGACCGGGCAGATGCCGAAATCTTCGGTGTAGGCGACGCGCAGTGCGCCGAGGTCGCGCATTTCGGGGACGGCGAATGCTAGTGCATCGGTTGGATAAGAAAGGGGATCGCAGTCTTCCATCGCCGCCTGAGCCGCCAGCAACTGGCATGCATCCGCAACGGTGCGGCCCATCGGCCCGACGACGGAGATTGGGGTCCAGCCGAGCCCGCGCCGGTCCACCGCCACGACGCCGGGCGATGGGCGGAAACCGACCACACCGTTCATCGCGCCCGGTATGCGCAGCGAGCCGCCGGTATCGGAACCGGTGCAGACCGGCAGCATGTCGCACGCCAGCGCAACGGCCGAGCCGCCGGACGAACCTCCCGCGTTGAGCATGGGATTGAACGGATTGCCGGTAGCACCCCACACGACGTTGCGGCTGTTGGCGCCCGCGCCGAACTCGGGCACGTTGGTCTTACAGACTACGATCGCGCCGGCAGCGCGCACGCGCGCCACCATCGCGCTATCCTTTTCGGGAATGAAGTCGCGATACAGCTGCGAGCCGAAAGTCGTGAGCAGGCCGCCGGTTTCTTCAAGGTCTTTGATGCCCGTGGGCAGGCCGTGCAGGATGCCCAGCGGTTCGCCGCGCTGGGCGGCTTGCTCGGCGGTCTTTGCTTCCTTGCGCGCGCGCTCATAGCAGGTCGCAGTGACCGCGTTGACCGCCGGATTGATGCGCGCGATGCGCTCTATGCACGCTTCGAGCAGTTCAACGGGCGAGATTTCTTTCGAACCGATGCGGCGGCGCAGTTCTACGGCGGATTCGGCAAGCAACGCTTCGTTAGCGAACATGGATATTTAACCTCCTCGATTATTCTCGGTAGTATGCCAATATATTGCTCGTCCGGCGCGTGCCGGCGGTTCTCAGTGGAGGAATCATGGCCGGACTGGCTAGAATTTGTGTTGCATTATCGCTGCTGGCGGCAGTCAATTCCGCGCTAGCGGCTTATCCGGACCGGCCTTTGCGCTATATTCTCGGCAGCGCGGCCGGGGGCGGACCCGATGTCGCGGCGCGTGTCGTCATGACCGAATTGAGCCGGCTGACCGGACAGCAGGTCATCGTCGATAACCGGCCAGGGGCGAGCGGCATCGTCGGCACGGAATTGATTGCGCACGCCTCCCCCGACGGTTACACCATCGGTCATGGCAACATCAATACGATGGCGATCAACCGCAGCGTGCTGAGCAGGCTGCCGTACGATCAGGATCGCGATTTGCAGGCGGTAGTGTTGATGTATAACTCGCCGAACCTGCTTGCGGTCACGTTGACGCTGCCGGTGAAATCGGTGCAGGAATTGATAGCCTACGCGAAGAAGAATCCCGACAAACTGGCATTTGCATCGACCGGCAACGGTTCCAGCGTGCACTTCGGCATGGAACTCTTCAAGCTGATGACCGGCACGCAGATGGTGCACGTGCCGTACAAAGCCGCGGTAGTGGCGATTGCCGATGTTACCGCGGGACGCGTGCAGTTGATGGCCGACAATATCGCATCGATCTCGCCGCACGTGAAAGCGGGCCGGCTGCGCGGGCTCGCGGTGACGAGCAGCTATCGCGTGCCGGCTTTTGCGGAACTGCCGACGGTCGCGGAGGCGGGCGTGCCGGGCTTTGACGTAGCGGCGTGGGCCGGCGTGATCGTGCCGATGGGGGTGCCGAAGAACATCATCGCCGCGCTGAATGCCGCGATCAACAAGGCGCTCGCAGCACCCGTCGTCAGGGAGAAATTTCCGGAGTTCGGCCTCGACATTGTCGGCGGCACGCCGGAACAGTTTGCCGCGCATATCAGTAAAGAAAGCGCGCGGTGGGCTGATGTCGTCAAACGTTCGGGCGCGAAGGTTGATTGAGGGCGCTCTGCATAAAGCCGTTCGTGCTGATGTATAGAAGCATGAGAGACATTTAGCGGAATACTGCGATCACCCATCGAAACCTGAGGGCGAACGGTGAGGCTCGGTGATTGCCCGTTGTCGTTTTAGAAATGCCGCGAAGCAGTCACCGGTTTCACCGATGGTTCGAGCTTTAGCTCGAGCAGCGTGTTCGCTTTTACTTTGCCGCGCAGCCTGACGAGAACCGAATCGAGTTCGGCCTGCGTCGATGCCCGCGCGTACTTCCAGTCGTACAGCGTCGCCAGCCCGCTGAAGTCGATCACCGGCGGCTCTATCGTGAAGAGGTCGAGCGGCT
>JBDSSV010000192.1:0-11794 GCA_039928535.1 Burkholderiales bacterium | reverse complement strand
TGATCGTGACGGGCACATCTGGTATGACGGCAAGCTCGTGCCCTGGCGCGACGCCAATACCCATGTGCTTACGCACTCGCTGCATTACGGCCTCGCGGTGTTCGAAGGCCTGCGCGCCTACAACGCGGCAGGCGGGACCGCGATTTTCCGTCTCAAGGAGCATACCGAGCGGCTCTTCAACTCAGCGCACATCTACATGATGAAAATCCCGTATGACAGGGAAACCATCATGGCGGCGCACAAGGAAGTCGTGCGCGCGAACAAGCTCGAGTCCTGCTACATCCGCCCCATCGCTTTCTACGGCTCCGAAAAAATGGGCGTCTCACCTAAGGGCGCGACGGTGCACGTGGCCATTGCCGCATGGCCGTGGGGCGCATACCTCGGACCGGAAGCGCTCGAAAAAGGCATCCGCGTGAAAACGTCGTCGTTCGCGCGCCATCACGTCAACGTCTCAATGTGCCGCGCGAAATATTCCGGCACTTATGCGAACTCGATACTGGCGAACCTCGAAGCCACCGAGCACGGCTACGACGAAGGCCTGCTGCTCGACGTCGACGGATTTGTCGCGGAGGGCTCGGGCGAGAATCTGTTCATGGTCAAGGACGGAAAAATCTACGAGCCCGAACTGACCAGTGCGTTGATCGGCATCACGCGGCGGTCGATCATCACGCTGGCCGAAGAAATGGGCTACACCGTTTCCGCGCGGCGCATCACGCGCGACGATCTCTATATCGCCGACGAAGCGTTTTTCACCGGCACCGCGGCGGAAGTCACGCCGATACGCGAAGTCGACAGCCGCCTCATCGGCTCGGGCAAGATGGGGCCCGTGACGGCGAAGCTGCAGAAAGCCTTTTTCGACGTCGTCAACGGCAGGAACGACGAGTACCGCGACTGGCTTGCGCCGGTCGCCGCGTGATCGGCATGGCCCAGACCGACAATAAAGCGCGCCATATCGAGGTCACCGCGGCGGATCTGCCGCTGCATTGCCCGACCCCGGCAATGTTGTTGTGGAACGCGCACCCGCGCGTCTTCCTGGCGATCGAAAAAACGGGTGCCGCACTGTGCCCTTATTGCGGCACGCAATATACGCTGAAGGGCGGCGCTCCCGCCGCGCACTAACACGTTATGACGAGGATCCTCGTCATAGCGCCTTCCTGGGTTGGCGATGCGGTGCTCGCGCAGCCGCTCTTCCGGCGTCTAAATGAGCGTCATGCGAATCTGACACTGGACGTGCTCGCGCCGCCGTGGACGCATGCGCTGTTCGCGCGCATGCCGGAAATTCACGCGACGCTGGGGGGGCCGTTCGCGCACGGCGAACTTGCGCTCATGCGCCGTTACCGTCTCGCGCGCGACCTCTCCCGTCAACGCTACGAGCAGGCCATCGTACTGCCAAATTCATTCAAGTCGGCGCTGATTCCACTGCTTGCCGGCATTCCGCTACGCACCGGCTTCGTCGGCGAAGCGCGCTGGGGACTGCTTAATGATGCGCGGCGGCTCGACAAATCGGCGCTGCCGTTGATGGTCGACCGTTTTGCGGCGCTGGCCGAAGCGGCAGGCGACGAGCTTCAGCGGCCCCTGCCGGCGCCGCGTCTCACGGTGGATGCCGCCGCGCGCGATGCCACGCTCGCCCGCCTCGCGTTGACCTTGCACCGGCCGGTCGCAGTGCTGTGTCCCGGCGCCGAATTCGGCCCGTCAAAGCGCTGGCCGCCGCAGTATTTCGCGGAGCTCGCCGGCAAGCTTGCCGGCGCAGGCTATGCAGTGTGGCTGGCCGGATCGGCGAACGATGCCGCGCTCGGCGACGAGATCGTCCGCCTGAGCGAAGGTGCGTGCATCAATCTCAGCGGCAAGACGACGCTCGCCGAAGCCATCGATCTGCTGTCGTGCGCCTCGCTCGTGGTCAGCAACGATTCCGGGCTCATGCATATCGCCGCCGCGCTGGACAAACCCATGCTGGCACTGTTCGGCTCGAGCAGCCCCGCGTTCACCCCGCCCGGCGGACCGCATGCCACGGTCGTCAAGCTGGACCTGCCGTGCAGCCCGTGCTTCCAGCGCGAGTGTCCGCTCGGCCACTTCAACTGCATGCTGCAGCTGACGCCCGACCGGGTCTGGCAACGCATCAATTTTGCTAAAATAAACAGGCCATGAAGCGCGCGATCTTCACCACGCCGCAGGACGCCGAGACGGCTTTCTACGAGGCATTCGAGAAAAGCGATCTCGACGCCATGATGGGCGTGTGGGCGGACGAAGACGACATCGTGTGCGTGCATCCCGGCGGACCGCGGCTGGCCGGCACGGAGCAGGTGCGCGAGGCGTGGCGCCAGATATTCGCCGGCGGCCAGACGCTGCGCTTCAAGCTGCGTCAGCAGCAGTCGATCAACGGCATGACGCTCGTCGTGCATACGGTGTATGAGCAGATCACAGCGGCCGGTGAGGCCCGCGCGCGTCAACCTGTAATTGCGACGAACGTCTACATGCGCACCGAAAACGGCTGGCGCATGGTCGTGCATCACGCGTCGCCCGCTCCCGCTGCGCCGGACACCGAAGGCAAGCGCGCGCCGAAGACGCTGCACTAGCGCGGCCCTGCGGTATAATCGAACAATCCCGCGTCAAACTGTCAGTTAAAAACCCGCCAATGTCCTGCGTTTAACCGCCTGCGTGCACTTCCTGCCGCAACGCGCCCCCGCAAACATGCGCGGAATTCACACCGAGGAAAACAATGAGCAACGTCGATTTTGGCAATCCGGATGTAATCGTGATCGGTGCAGGCAATGCGGCGAGCTGCGCGGCGCTCGCGGCGCGCGAGTCCGGCGCCAAGGTGATCATGCTGGAAGCGGCGCCGCTCGACGACTGCGGCGGCAACAGCCGCTACACGGCGGGCGCGGTGCGTATCGTATTCAACAGTGCCGACGATCTTGCCCAGCTTTACGACATTACGGATGACGAGCGCAAGACCTGCGACTACGGTACTTATACCGAAGAACAGTATTTCGACGACATGGGCCGCATCACGAATTTTCGCACCGATCCCGATCTCTGCGAAATCCTCGTCAAGCGCAGCTTCGAGACCATGGTGTGGATGCGAAAAAAAGGCGTGAAGTTCCAGGCGCCGTACGGGCGTCAGGCGTTCAAGGTCGACGGCAAGTTCAAATTCTGGGGCGGGCTCGCCTGTGAAACCTGGGGCGGCGGACCTGGCCTGATCGAGCTCGAGCACAAGGCGTGCGTGCGCGAAGGCATACAAATTTATTACGAGACGCCGGCCATCGGCCTCATTACCGACGACAGCGGCGTCAAAGGCGTGCGCGCGAAGAGCCAGGGCCGCACCGTTGACATCCTCGCCAAGGCGGTCGTGCTCGCATGCGGCGGTTTCGAATCCAATGCCGAGATGCGCGCACGCTACCTCGGTCCGAACTGGGACCTCGCCAAGGTCCGCGGTACGCGCTACAACACCGGCGTCGGCATACGCTCGGCGCTTGAAGCCGGTGCACTGCCCTACGGACACTGGTCCGGCTGCCACGCGGTCGGCTGGGACCAGAACGCCCCACCGTTCGGCGATCTCGCGGTCGGCGACAACTTTCAGAAGCACAGCTACCCGCTCGGCGTCATGGTCAACGCGAACGGCGAGCGCTTCGTCGACGAAGGTGCTGACTTCCGCAACTACACCTACGCGAAATACGGCAAGGTGATCATGGATCAGCCCAATATGTTCGCGTGGCAGATCTTCGACAAGAAGGTAGTGCACATGCTGCGCGACGAATACCGCATCAAGCAAATGACGAAAGTGACGGCCAACACGCTCGAAGAGCTCGTGACCAAGCTGGACGGCGTCGACCCCAAGCGCTGCCTCGCGACACTCAAGGCCTACAACAAGGCCGTGCAGACCGAATTAACGTTCAACCCCGCCATCAAGGACGGCCGCGGCACGACCGGCCTCACAGTACCGAAAACGAACTGGGCCAACGTGCTCGATACGCCGCCATACGAAGCGTATGCGATTACCTGCGGCGTGACGTTCACGTTCGGCGGCGTCAAGATCGATCCCGCCACCGGCCAGGTCGAGGACGTGGCGGGCAAACCCATGCCCGGGCTGTTCGCCGCCGGCGAGCTCGTCGGCGGATTGTTCTATCACAACTATGCCGGCGGCAGCGGCCTCGTCTCGGGCTCCGTCTTCGGCAAGATGGCCGGCGCCAGCGCCGCCGCGGCTGCGAAGTAGCAAACGCCGTGCTATTCTCTGAATACCCGTGAATTGAGGAGCAACGTCATGCCCGTCACCCAGATCAAGAAAACCCAGTCGGTCCGCGAACAGGTCAGCAAGGAAGAATGGGAAACCCGCGTCAACCTCGCCGCCTGCTACCGCCTCATGCACGTGTTCGGCATGACGGAAATGATCGCCAATCATATCTCGGCGCGCGTGCCCGGCACCGACGACCAGTTCCTGATCAATCCGTACGGCATGCTGTACGAGGAAATGACCGCCTCCAGCATGATCAAAATCGATATCGACGGCAAGATCATATTCAACGCGACCGAATACGGCATCAACCAGGCCGGCTACGTCATCCACAGCGCCGTGCATGCCGCGCGTCATGACGTCGATTGCGTGATTCACACGCACACGCTGGCCGGCATGGCGGTGTCCGCGATGAAGACCGGGCTGCTGCCGCTGGCGCAAAGCGCGATGCGTTTTGGCGACGTCGCCTATCACGACTACGAAGGCCCGGCGCTGAATCTCGACGAACGCGCGCGCCTGGTCGCCGATCTCGGTGAGCGCGAGGCCATGATCCTGCGCAATCACGGGCTTCTGACAATTGGACCGTCGATTCCCGAATGCTTCAACAACATGTTCCGCCTCGAGCGCGCGTGCCAGCTGCAGGTCACCACCCTTTCTTGCAACACGGAGATCCGCCTGCCGCCGGCCGAAGTCGTCCAGGAAACCTACGATGGCTTCAAGCCGGGCGTGCGCCGCCGCTGGGGCATGATCGAATGGCCCGCGCTGCTGCGCAAGCTCGACAAGATCGATCCGTCGTACCGCGACTGATTCCGGACGCACCGCGCGAACGCGCAACAAGCGGGCTCCTCACCGGGTCCGCTTTTTTTATCCCGTTATCGAGCGCAGCAACCTGATGTCTTTCTATCGCGCGCCGCGCTGGCTGCCCGGCGGCCACCTGCAGACTCTGTACGCGGCGTTGCTGGCGCCGCGGCCGCGCGTGACATTGCGACGTGAACGCTGGGACACGCCGGACGGCGATTTCATCGACCTCGACTGGACGCAAAACGAGGACTCAGCAAAATCCACACCGCTGGTCGTGATGTTTCATGGACTCGAAGGCGGCTCGCGCAGCCAGTACGCGGCCTCGATGATGGATGCCGCGCACACGCACGGCTGGCGCGGCGTCGTCGTGCATTTCCGCGGCTGCAGCGGTGAACTCAACCGTCTGCCGCGCGCCTATCACTCCGGCGACAGCACGGAAATCGACTGGATACTGAAGCGATTGCGTGATGGCTGCACAACAGCGCGCATGTACGCGGTCGGCGTATCGCTCGGTGGCAATGCATTGCTGAAATGGCTGGGCGAGCAGCGCGGCGCGGCACTCACCGTAGTTGACGCGGCGGCCGCAATCTCGGCGCCGGTCGACCTGATGGCATCCGGCGATGCGCTCGGCCGCGGGTTCAACATGCTATATACGCGAAACTTCCTGGCGACCATGCGGCGCAAGACGCTGGCCAAACTTGCGAAGTTTCCGGACTTGTGCGACCGCGAGCGCATGCTGGCGGCGCGCACGCTGCGCGACTTCGATAATGTGGTGACGGCCCCGCTGCACGGCTACCGCGATACCGACGATTACTGGACGCGCGCGAGCTCCAAACCGCTCCTGCGCGACATCGCGGTGTCCACCCTGATGGTAAACGCGCTTAACGACCCCTTCCTGCCGGCAGCAGCTTTACCGAAAGTGAGTGAGGTTTCGTTCGCCGTAACCCTGGAGTTTCCCGCCACCGGCGGGCACGTCGGCTTCGTCAGCGGGAGCTGGCCGGGAACGCTCGACTGGTTACCCAAACGTCTCATACGCTACTTCACCGAAGCGTCTTCCTGACATGCGATAATTTCCGCTCAATTACCACGGACCTGCGCATGACTGCCCTCCCCGCCGAAATCTTCAAGGCCTACGATATTCGCGGCATCGTCGGCAAAACTCTGACACCTGCAATCGTCTCCCTGATCGGCCGCGCCATCGGCAGCGAACTGATCGAGCGCGGTCGTCACGAAATCGCCATCGGGCGCGACGGGCGGCTGTCGGGACCGGAACTTTCTGCCGCGCTTGCCGACGGCCTGCGTGCGTCGGGCGTGGACGTCATTGACGTGGGCCAGGTCGCAACGCCCATGCTGTACTTTGCCGCGCATCACTTCGCTACGCAGTCAGGCGTCATGCTGACCGGATCGCACAATCCGCCCGAGTACAACGGATTGAAGATGGTGCTGGACGGCGAAACGCTGTCAGGCGAGGCCATTCAGGCACTGCGCGTGCGCGCCGAGAGCGGGCGTATCGCGAGCGGCACTGGCGGCTATCGCAAAGAAGAAATCGCCGCGCAGTATCTGGCCCGGATCACGGGCGACGTCAAACTTGCACGGCCGCTTAAGATTGCCATCGATTGCGGCAACGGCGTGGCCGGCGCGACCGCGCCCGAACTCTATCGCCGCCTCGGCTGCGCGGTCACTGAAATGTTCTGCGAGGTGGACGGCAATTTCCCCAATCACCATCCCGATCCTTCGGTGCCGGCGAATCTGCAGGACCTGATCGAGAAACTGCGCGATTCCGATTGCGAGATTGGACTCGCTTTCGACGGCGACGGCGACCGGCTCGGCGTCGTGACGAAGCGCGGCGACATCATCTATCCCGACCGCCAGCTCATGCTGTTCGCCGCCGACGTCCTGTCGCGCAACAAAGGCGCAACCGTGATCTACGACGTGAAGTCGACGCGCAACCTGAAGCCGTGGATCGAGCAGCATGGCGGCACCGCGCTGATGTGGAAGACCGGCCACTCGCTCATCAAGGCGAAGCTCAAGGAAACCGGCGCGCTGCTTGCCGGAGAAATGAGCGGCCACACCTTCTTCAAAGAACGCTGGTACGGATTCGACGACGGCCTTTATGCGGGAGCGCGGCTGCTCGAAATCGTGAGCCGCACGGCCGACGCAGGCGCGACATTGCAGGCGCTGCCCGACGCGGTCAGCACGCCAGAGCTACAGATCAAGCTCACCGAAGGCGAGAACTATGCACTGATCGCGCAGATGCAGAAAACCGCGCGCTTCGATCATCCGCGCGAGATCATTACGGTGGACGGCCTGCGCGTCGAGTATGCGGACGGCTTCGGACTGGCACGCTCCTCCAATACGACGCCGGTGATCGTGCTGCGCTTCGAAGCCGACAATGCCGCTGCCCTGCGGCGGATACAAGAAGATTTCCGGCGTGTGCTGCTGGCCGCCAAACCGGACGCGCAACTGCCGTTCTGAGCGCGGCTACTTCCTGTCGTGGAGGATCATCTGCGTGCAGCGGAACAGCGCGATCTTGCGCTCCTTCTCATCAGTCACGACCGCATCCCATACCTGGGTCATGCGCCCGAGATGCGCCGGCGTTGCCGTGCAGCTGATCACGCCATCGCGCGCGGTGCCCAAGAAGTTCGACTTGAGCGCTATGGTCGTGAATATTTGCGCGCCTTCCGGCAGATTGGCGATGGTGCCATAACCGGCCATGGTGTCAGCGAGCGCAATCACTGACGCCGCGTGCAGATAGCCGTTAGGCGCGAGGAGCTCGGGGCGCACCGGCAGCCGCCCGACCAGACCCTCTGCCGTGATGCTCACGACTTCGATACCGAGCAGGCGCGGCAGAAAACCGGCGCCGCGCCCATTCATGACCTCGGGTGTGATCTCGGGGCGAAACACGCTCAGCGGTGTCCGAGGGAGCCGCGGTTGTAGTCCTTGTCGCCCGGCATGATGCAGCGGCCGATACCGAACAGGCAACCCTGCGCGTCGACCGGCCGCGTATGATTTTCTGGAAAGTTATCGGCGACCTTCTTCGCGTCCGCCGCTTTGGCGGCATCGACGTATTGCCAGCGTCCATTCGGACGCAACAGCACTTTTTCACCGCTGCCAGTCGTTGCCTCGACGGCGTCCGGCGCACCCTGTTGCGCAAACGCAGGCGCTCCGCAATAGGCGAGCAACAGCGCGATTGCAAAAGACCTGCATACGGCCATTGGCATTGGTTAAAGCTTCTGCTCGACCCAGGCTTTGACCGAAGCCAGCGCCTGCGGGAGTTTAGACGGCTCGGTGCCGCCGGCCTGTGCCATGTCGGGCTTGCCGCCGCCTTTGCCGCCGACCTGCTGCGCGACGAAATTGACGAGCTCACCGGCCTTGACCCTGGCGATGAGGTCAGCGCTGACGCCGGCGATCAACGCCACTTTGCCGCCCTCGGTCGATGCGAGCACCACCGCGCACGACTTAAGCTTGTCCTTCAGCTTGTCGACCGCTTCGCGTAGCGCCTTGGCATCCGCGCCGTCGATCACGGCCGCCAGCACTTTCGCGCCTTTCACGTCGGTCGCCTGGGTCGCCAGATCGTCGCCCTGCGAAGAAGCGAGCTTCGATTTCAAACGCGCAAGCTCCTTCTCCAGGCTCTTTACGTTATCGACAATCTGGCCGATCTTCTGCGTGACTTCCTGCACCGGCGCCTTCAATGCGCCCGCCGCCTGCTGCAGGCTTGCTTCCTGTTGCTGTACCCAGGACAAGGCGCCCTCCGCGGTCACGGCTTCGATACGGCGCACGCCGGCGGCAATGCCGGATTCCGATACGACTTTGAAAAAACCGATATCGCCGGTGCGCCCGACGTGCGTGCCGCCGCAGAGCTCGGTGGAAAATTCTCCCATCGTCAGCACGCGGACCTCGTCGCCGTATTTTTCGCCGAACAGCGCCATCGCGCCGGTCTTGATCGCGTCGTCGTATTTCATGATGCGCGCCTCGACCGGCGCGTTACGGCGGATTTCGCTGTTGACGAGCTGCTCGATCTCGCGCAGCTGCGGCGGCGTCAATGGCTCGCTATGCGAATAATCGAACCGCGTGCGGTCGGGGTCGACGAGCGAGCCTTTCTGCTGCACGTGATGCCCGAGCACCTTGCGCAGCGCCGCGTGCATCAGGTGCGTCGCCGAATGGTTGTACGCGACGCGCGAGCGCGCGCCGGTATCGACTTTGGATTCGGGCGTATCGCCGACGGCAAGCATGCCGGTATGCAGCACGCCATGATGGCCGAAAACATCGGCCTGGATTTTCTGCGTGTCGTTGACGTGAAAGGTGCCGCGGCTCGACACCAGTTGCCCGCGATCACCGACCTGCCCGCCGGATTCCGCATAAAACGGCGTGCGGTCGAGCACGATGACCGCGGTGTCGCCGGCCTCGATGGCGGGCACCGCGCTGCCGCCTTTGTAGATCGCTATCACTTTGCCGGTCAGCGTCAAGGTGTCGTGGCCGTGAAATACGGTCTTCTGCCCGCTGTATTCGACCGCGCTCTGCGCGCCAAACTTCGACGCGGCGCGCGCGCGATCGCGCTGCTGGCTCATCGCCGCTTCGAAACCCGCGAAATCCACCGTGATGTTGCGCTCGCGCGCGATGTCGGCGGTGAGGTCGAGCGGGAAACCGTACGTATCGTAGAGCCGGAACACCGTATCGCCGTCGAGCATCTTGTCTTCCGACTGCAGAGCGGTTTCCAGCACGGCCATGCCGTTTTCGAGCGTTTCCGCGAAACGCTCTTCTTCCTGTTTCAGCACCTGTGCGACACGCTCGGCCGATTTGGCGAGCTCCGGATAGGCTGCACCCATCGCCGTGACGAGATCGGGCACGAGCCTGAAAAAGAACGGCTGCTTCTGCTCTAGTTTGTAGCCGTGGCGGATGGCGCGGCGCACGATGCGGCGCAGCACGTAGCCGCGGCCTTCGTTGCCGGGGATCACGCCGTCGACGATCAGAAAAGCGCAGGCGCGGATGTGATCGGCAATAACTTTCAGCGAATTATTGCCGAGATCTTTGCATTTCGTTTCGCGCGCCGCCGCCTTGATCAGATCCTGAAACAGATCGATCTCGTAGTTCGAATGCACGTGTTGCATGACTGCCGCGATGCGCTCGAGTCCCATGCCGGTGTCGACCGACGGCTTAGGCAACGGATGCAGCTTGCCGGCGTCATCGCGGTTGAACTGCATGAACACGAGATTCCAAATCTCGATGTAGCGGTCGCCGTCGGCATCCGGCGTGCCGGGCGGACCGCCGGGAATTTCCGGCCCGTGATCGTAAAAAATCTCGCTGCACGGCCCGCACGGGCCGGTTTCGCCCATTTGCCAGAAATTATCCGAGCCGCCGCCGGGCTTGTCGCCGATGCGCGTGATGCGGTCGCGCGGGACCTTGATCTCATTCGCCCACAAGTTATAGGCCTCGTCGTCGGTCTCGTACACCGTCACCCACATTTTGTCCCTGGGCAGCTTGTAAACCGTGGTCAGCAGCTCCCAGGCAAAATGAATCGCATCGCGCTTGAAATAATCGCCAAACGAGAAATTACCGAGCATCTCGAAGAACGTATGATGGCGCGCGGTATAGCCGACGTTTTCGAGATCGTTATGCTTGCCGCCGGCGCGCACACAGCGCTGCGACGAAGTCGCGCGCTTGTACGGACGCTGCTCCTGGCCGAGAAAAACGTCCTTGAACTGCACCATGCCGGAATTAGTGAAGAGCAGCGTCGGGTCGTTGCCGGGCACGAGCGGGCTGGACGCGACAATGCTGTGGCCCTTGGTTTTGAAGTAGTCGAGGAACTGCTGGCGGATTTCGCTTGATTTCATACTGACGGGTTCGTTTTCAGAAGCGCGCCTTGGCGCAAAGTCCTTGATTTTGTCCGGAAACATGGCGGGATGCAACACGCCATGCGCATTTTGCGCAGTTGCCCCGGCGCGGGTATCATCGCCGCAGCCATGTTGCTCAAGCTCCTTAAAAGTATTCTGCCGCACTCTTCGCCACCGGCGCCCGCTGCTCCGCCGCCCGAAGACCCCGCGCGCATCCTGTTGCGCGAACACCAGCGGATGTCGCAGCTTGCGCTGCCCGGACCGAATTACATGGAGACACTCGCCGCCGTTCATGCGTTGCTGAAACCCAGAACTTATCTCGAAATCGGGGTCGAATTCGGCAGAACGCTCGCGCTGGCTGCGCCGCTCACCCGCGCCATAGGCGTCGATCCCGCACCCAAAGTAAACGTGCCGCTTGGCAGCAATGCGCGCGTATTCGCGCTGACGAGCGACGATTTTTTTGCGCAGACCGACGTCACGCATGAATTCGGCGGCCTGCCAGTCGAGCTCGCTTTCATCGATGGCATGCATCATTTCGAGTTCGCTTTGCGCGATTTTATCGCGATCGAGCGTTTATGCTCGCGCGACTCTACGATACTGATGCACGACACGTTTCCGATCGACCGGATGACGGCTGAACGCAAGCGCAAGTCGATATTCTGGAGCGGCGACACGTGGCGCGCGCTGCTGGCGCTCAAGAAATACCGGCCCGACCTGGCGATTTATACCATTTCCGCTCCGCCGACCGGCATCACGCTAATCCGCAGGCTCGATCCCACATCGCGGGTGCTATCCGAACGCCTCGGGGAAATCGTTGCCGAGTTCCATGCGCTCGACTTCAGCGTGCTGGAGTCCGCCGACAAGCGCGCCACGCTCAACGTCGTGCCGAACGAACCGGCGCATCTCGGCGCCCTGCTGGCCTAAGTCGCGCGCC